>JAFAHT010000135.1 GCA_019237095.1 Planctomycetaceae bacterium | reverse complement strand
CGCGCCGGCGCCATGGGTTACGTCAACAAGCAGGAGGCTACTCGCACGATCCTCGGCGCCATCCGCCGCATCCTGGACGGGAGAGTGTACCTCAGCGAGCGGATGGCCGACCGGTTGCTGTGCCGCGCCGTCGGCGGGGGCGGCGATCGTGTCGAGGGCTCCCCCATCGAATCCCTCTCTGACCGCGAGTTGGAGGTCTTCGAGCAGATCGGTCAGGGCCTGAGCACGAATGAAATCGCTGCGAAGTTGCACCTGAGCAGCAAGACCGTCGAGACCTACCGGGACCGGATCCGGCTGAAACTGAATTTGAGCACTGGCTCCCAGTTGGCGCGCCATGCCCTGCTATGGGTGCTAGAGAATGCATGACCACCGATTGGGTCCGAGGGCGGCGTGGCGGCTTGACAATATCAGGAAACCACCCTGGCTTGTTGGATTGGCTACCTTGCCAAAACCCCGAGCAAGGGATGAGAATACATGAGGTCGGTCGCACCTCGATGCTACAGATGGGATGAAAACCATGTCGCTGAACCTCCGGCCGCAAGTTGTGAGAAGTCTGCTGTTCACGGCGGCCTGGCTTGCTCTGGTCGCCCTGCCCTTCGGTAACGCGCCGACCAGTCGGGCCCGGGATCTCGGGCTTCAAGACTTCCTGTCGGCGTACCCCGGGGGACAGGACTTCGGCGGTCTGCAAGAACCTGACATGCAAGTGCCGGACGAGAACGGCGACATACCCCAGCCCGGCCGCCGGGCCCGTTCCAGGTCGGCAACCACCAAGAAGGCTCGCCGGACAACTGCCAAGGACGCGGCCGATTCGGCCGAGAAGACGAAAAAAAGTGCCACGACTACAACAACCACCGTTGACGCCGCAGGCCGCGACCGTTGGAAGCAGACCAATCCCAAACTGACGCCAGAGATCACACACGGCGAACACTTCGTCCTTTTCAGCAATTTGCCGAAGGACCGTGCGGCCAACGCGATCAAGGTCGCGGAGGCCCAGTTCGGCCAGCTCAAGCGGTTGCTGGGCGTGCCGGCGACCGACTGGGTTGAGAAAGTCAGCCTTTATGTTTTCAACAATCGCAAGGACTTCGTCGAGTTCGCCAGGACGATAGAGAACCGTGAGGTCGATGCCAGCGTTACCTCGAGTGGTAATCTTACGGTCCCACAACCGTATGTCGTGATCGTCGACCCACTGGCGGGAAAGAAGGAAGAGCCAGCGGCCTCCAGGCGGAAGCCGCGCAGCAAGCGAGGCAATGAGAAGGAGGCGCCAGCCGGCTCCGATCGGACGCTTGCCGGTCTGCTGGCAGAGACTCTGGGCGAATCGAAAGTGGCCGCGCAGGGCAAGTCGCCACGCTGGCTGGCCTACGGCGTGGGCGCATTCCTGGCGTCCCAGGTCGAGCCCCGCAGTCCCTACTATCAGAAGCTCCGCGATCTGGCTCGCGAGAAGTACAGCCAGGGCTGGCCCTCCAAGGCGACCGAGGCCTTGGGCGAGGGAGACCACGTCAGCGCCGAGGAGATCCGCGCCGTCGGCTTTGCGGTGGTGGAGTTCCTGATGACTCCCGAGTTCCGGGCGTCGTTTCCCGCCTTCGCACAAGGAATGAGCAAGGGCAAGGAGAGACTGGACGACGTCCTCAAAGAGGTCTATCGCGCCGATCGCGAAGTGTTTCTCAACCAGAGCGGAGATTGGGTGGCCGCGACTTACGGGCAGGACCAATGAGCGAGCCCGATCGACAGCACGAGTCGGGCTCCGCTGCCGCGGTGGGCGATTACTTCTTACCGGCAGGATCGGGTTCGCGCCACTTGATCTTTCCCGGTGTGGAGATTCGCACCACGGCCGGGCACCAGCTCATGCTCTCTGTGGTGAGGTTCGAGCCTGGTTCGGTCGTTCCGGACCATTCCCACCCTCACGAGCAGATGGGGATGATGATCTCGGGTCGCCTCGAGTTCACCGTGGACGACACCACCCGGGTGCTGGGGCCCGGCGATATCTGGCGAATACCCGGCGGCGTCGTGCACAGCGTCCGCGCCCTCGAGGAACCCGCGGTGGCGCTCGATGTCTTCCATCCCATCCGAGAGGACTACCTCTGAAATCGGGGTAGGTTGCCAGGGCGTCTCAGTCTTGCCCCTTTTGGATGGGGTGGTCCGGCCTGAGGGCGCGGCACGGCTTATGTGGTCGGTGCGCCACACCGGCGCTGGCCCGATCGGTCAACATCGCCATGAACCGGGCCGCTTGAGGTGAGGGGAGCTTGCCCTTACGCTGCACCAGCCCGTAGGTCCGCTGGGGAAAATAACGGTTAAACGGAATGGCCGCCAGGTCCTCGTTGCCTGTCAGACAGATGCTGGTCACGATCGAGATTCCCAGCCCCAGCCCCACGTAGCGTTTGATCACTTCCCAACCCCCTGCCTCGAGCGCCACGCGGTAGTTCAAGCCGTACTTGTGGAACACGAAATCGACCACACGCCAGGTGGTCAGGTGCTGGGGAGGCAGGATCAAGGGAAACTGGGCCACGTCCTTGATCGTGACCCTGGACTTGCCGGCCAGGGGATGGTCGCGGGCGGTGATCAGCATGGGATCATAGCGAAAGGTCGGCGTGTAGCTGATGTCCTCGGGGACCTCGATCATCGAGCCGACGGCGAAATCCACGGCGTCGTTGCGCAGCATCTTCAGGCCGTCGCGGCCGGTGACGTTCTGCAGCCGGAGCTCGATGCCGGGATGGGCCAGCGCGTGCTTCCTGATTGTCTCGGGCAGGATGTAGAGGATGGTCGATTCGCCGGCGGCGATGGTCAGCCTGCCGGACTCGATGCCGCTCTGGCTGGCATGGAAGGTTGCCGTCAGCGAGTCGACCGCATCGACCAGGGGCCAGGCAAGCTTGTACAGGGCCTGGCCTTCGGGCGTGAGCAGGATCTTGGGCCCCCGGCGCTGGAACAGCTTGGCCTTGAACTCGAGCTCGAGGGCCTGGATCTGCAGCGAGACCGACGGCTGGCTGAGCATCGCCTGCTCGGCGGCGCGAGAGATGCTGCCGGTCTGGGCGGCGAAGCAAAAGCTACGCAGTCTGCGGAGCCGGTTTCCATGGCTCTCCTGCGATTGATTCAGCTTGGACATGAGCAACCTTCCTTCGCGACCGGGTGGCACCGGAAGAGGCATCTCGGAATACTAGGTCCTCACAATGGTCGCCATCTCGTCCATTAACCCAATACTCTGTATTGTGAAGAATTGTCTTGTCAAATGCTTTCTGATTATACTAGAATCCGGTATGCTACATGGTTCACCACGGGGGAGGACAACACGATGCCAGCGACCGAGACCGCGGCGGGGTCGGGTGTGAAGATCACGGCACCGCAAAGGGACGAATTCGCGGAGATTCTCACGCCCCAAGCGCTGGCGCTGGTGGCCAAGCTGCACCGCGCCTTCGACGACCGGCGGAAAGAGCTTCTGGCCCGGCGGGCGGAGGTCCAGGCCCGGCTCGACGGCGGCTGGCTGCCCGACTTCCTGGAAGACACCAGGAGCATCCGGGAGGGCGACTGGAGGGTTGCGCCGATTCCTCAAGATCTGCTTGACCGCCGGGTCGAGATCACCGGTCCCGTCGATCGAAAGATGGTCATCAACGCGCTCAACTCGGGCGCGAAAATGTTCATGGCCGATTTCGAGGATGCTCACTCGCCCACGTGGAATGCAACCCTTGAGGGCCAGATCAACGTCCGCGACGCGATCCGGGGGGTCATCGATTACGAAAGCCCGGAGGGCAAGAAGTACAATCTGCACAAGCACACCGCCACGCTTATGGTCCGGCCCCGTGGCTGGCACTTGAGCGAGCGGCACGTCACGGTGGACGGGCAGCCCGTCTCCGGCTCGCTCTTCGACTTCGCGCTCTACTTCTTCCACAATGCCCAGGCTCTCCTGGACCGGGGTACCGGACCCTACTTCTACTTGCCCAAGCTCGAGAACCACCAGGAGGCGCGGCTCTGGAATGACGTCTTCGTGATGGCCCAGCGCGAGCTGGGGCTGCCGGCCGGCACCATCAAGGCCACCGTGCTGATCGAGACGATCCTGGCCGCCTTCGAGATGGACGAGATTCTTTACGAGCTGCGCGACCACATCGCTGGCCTCAATTGTGGGCGCTGGGACTACATCTTCAGCTTCATCAAGAAGTTCCGCAACCGGCCCGACTTCGTGCTCCCCGACCGGGCATTGGTGACGATGACCACCCATTTCTTGAGGTCGTACTCGCAGCTCACGATCAAGACCTGCCACCGCCGCGGCGCCTTCGCGATGGGCGGCATGGCGGCGCAGATTCCCATCAAGACCGACGCCGAGGCCAACGGGATCGCTCTTGAGAAGGTACGCGACGACAAGGTTCGCGAGGCCAGCGACGGCCACGACGGCACCTGGGTCGCCCATCCCGGGCTGGTGCCGATCGCCATGGAGGTTTTCAACGAACGGATGCCCGGACACAACCAGCTCGACCGGTTGCGCGAGGACGTCCATGTCACCGCGGCCGATCTGCTTTCCGTTCCCAGCGGCCCGATCACCGAGGCGGGCCTGCGCACCAACA
This sequence comes from Planctomycetaceae bacterium, assembly GCA_019237095.1. Taxonomy (GTDB): domain Bacteria; phylum Planctomycetota; class Planctomycetia; order Isosphaerales; family Isosphaeraceae; genus Aquisphaera. Next base: position 11,404 of record JAFAHT010000135.1, on the reverse strand, counting down.
TCAACGTCGGGCTCCGTTACCTCGAGAGCTGGCTGCGAGGCTCAGGCTGCGTGCCCATCTTCAACCTGATGGAAGACGCTGCCACCTGCGAGATCTCCCGCACTCAGATCTGGCAATGGATCCGGCATCCCCGTGGCGTGCTCGACGACGGCCGCAAGATCACCGCCGAGCTGTTCCGTAGCTTCATGGACGAGGAACTGTGCAAGATTCGAGCGGACATCGGCCCCGAAGCATATGACCAGGGGAAGTATCCGCTCGCCCGACAGGTTTTCGACCAGGTCACCACAAGCCCGACACTCGTCGAATTCCTCACGCTTCCTGCTTATGAGCTTCTTCCGTAATTACCCGGCGAGGCGGGCCTTTCATGCTGCGGCGGTCGTCCCGGCACGCGAGGTCAGGCGTGCCAGCCTCGATGGGGGCCCAGATTAGCTAATAGTTCTTTTAGTTCTTTTCGATCGGGAGGGATTGGTCATGCAGAGCTACCGTGCACCGAAAGTCGACGAGTTGAGCAACCGGTGGCAGACGGACCCGCGTTGGAAGGGGAGCCGGCGAGATTACACCGCGAAAGATGTCACCGGGCTGCGCGGCTCGGTGCACATCGAGTCCACCCTGGCGCGCCGCGGCGCCGAGCGGCTCTGGCACTTGCTGCACACCGAGCCCTTCGTCCCCGCCCTGGGCGCCGTCACGGGTAACCAGGCAATCCAGATGGTCGCGGCCGGTCTGAAGGCCATCTACCTGAGCGGCTGGCAGGTCGCGGCCGACGCCAACCTCGCCGGGCAGATGTATCCCGATCAGAGCCTCTACCCCTGCAACAGTGCGCCGGCCCTGGTACGATCCATCAACAACGCCTTCCGCCGGGCCGACCAGATCCAGCACGGCGAGGGGCGCGACGAGATCGACTACTTTGCCCCGATCGTCGCCGACGCCGAGGCCGGTTTCGGCGGCCCGCTCAATGCGTTCGAGATCATGAAGGCGATGATCGAAGCCGGTGCGGCGGGCGTGCACTTCGAGGACCAGCTCGCCAGCGAGAAGAAGTGCGGGCACATGGGGGGCAAGGTGCTCGTCCCCACGTCGCAATTCCTGCGGGCCCTCAATGCCGCGAGACTGGCCGCCGACGTGATGGACGTGCCCACGGTCCTGGTCGCGCGGACCGACGCGCTGGCGGCCCATCTGGTGACCAGCGACATCGACGAACGCGACCGGCCGTTCCTCACCGGCGAGCGGACGCCGGAGGGCTTCTTCGTCCAGACCGGCGGCCTCCGCGTCGCCATCAGCCGCGGCCTTTCCTACGCCCCCTACGCCGACCTGCTCTGGTGCGAAACCTCCGAGCCCAACGTCGTCGAGGCCAAGAAGTTCGCCGAGTCGATTCGCGAGAAGTTCCCCAACAAGCTGCTGGCCTACAACTGCTCGCCTTCGTTCAACTGGAAGGCCAAGCTCGATGATGCCACCATCGCCAAGTTCCAGCGCGAGCTCGGCGCCATGGGCTACAAGTTCCAGTTCATCACCCTTGCCGGCTTCCACGTCCTGAACCTGTCGATGTTCGAGCTGGCCCGGGCTTACAAGGACGTCGGCATGGCCGCCTACTCGAAGGTCCAGCAAGCCGAGTTCGCCCACGAGGCCGAAGGCGGCTATCACGCCGTCAAGCACCAGCGGTTCGTCGGCACCGGCTACTTCGACCAGGTCGCCCAGTGCGTCGCCGCCGGCAAGTCGTCAACCACGGCACTGACCGGATCGACCGAGGAAGAACAGTTCGAACTTCGCCGAGATGATTATGGCGATGCACGACCAGGGACACTGACCGGTTCGACCGAGGAGGAACAGTTCGAACCCGTGGGCCCCTCGGCGCATTAATTGACAATCGGACTCTGATCAGGAATCGCCGCGCCAATGCGGCTCGATGTACGGAGAATGGGCCACCCACACGTTCTTCCGAGAATCAGAAAGCCTGTCAGCTCAGCGCGAAGGGAATCGTCTCGAGGGGGCTGGTCGAGATTCGATGTGTGGGTGGCCGCTTCGGAGCGACTTTCAAGAAGCGCAACACCAAAAGCATCTTTCCAGGGGTGATGCTGAGCGGACGATCAAGGGACCCGCCGGTTCGTCGGTCAGGAATCGTCGAACCGGGCGGGGGTCAGGAATCGTCGAACCGGGCGGGGTCGTAAAAGCTGACTCACTGTCCGTGCAGCTCTTTTTCCGCCCATTCCCGGACCCGTCGGATCCAGGCGTCGTAATCGGAAACGTCCTCTGCGGTCAACCAGCGGGGAACCTGGTCGGCACGGACGCGCAGGAAACCGCTCCGCTCGACGGGCTGGTAGCGGCCATGCTCATCCAGGCGCTCGATCGTCAAAGTCTCGCCATCGAAGATCCAGAGCTCCGCGATACCCAGGGCGGCGTAGATGCTCGCTCGGTCCGCCTTCGGAACTGAAATGTCGATCTCGATTGCCAGGTCGGGATTGGGATAAGCCGCGACGTCGTTCACTCGCCGACTGATGGCCGCCAGCGCGGACGCTATCTTCGCCGGATCAAGGTAATAGCATTTGTCTGCTTCGATGCCTCGTTCAATCTCGGGACGTATCCAGGTCGTCTCTCCTTGAGGCTTGATGCGAATCCCAAGTTGGCCCGCCACCGCCATGACGAACAGGCCAAGTAACTCGGCGAAGTGATCGTGGACCCCCCCCTTGACCATGATCTCCATGTCCCTTCCGTCGAAGGCTGTCCTGATTGGTGATCTCTCGGGCAATTTCATCACGAACGACTCGTAAAGTGTCCATGAGGCGTTCGGTACCAGGATGCGCGTTTCTCCCTGGGGTTGGGCGATCGACCGACGCGGTGGCCTTGTGATCAACGTGCTCATGATCGTGGCAATCTCCTACGAACTTGACAACGCACTCGTTTAAGCTTGCTTTCCCTGGTACGCCCGGTCGAGCAGATCGACCGGGTGAACCACCTCGATCGTGGATCGCCGTTCCTTGATCTTGCGAGCGATCTGGAGGATGCAGCCGACGTTGCCGGCGGCGACGACCGAGGCGCCGGTGGCTTCGATATGGTCCATCTTCCGCCGGCCCAGGCGCTCGGACATCTCGGGCTGGGTCAGGTTGTACGTTCCCGCGGCGCCGCAGCAAAGCTCGCTTTCCTCCAATGGGACGAGCTCGAGACCGGGGATCATCGCCAGAAGCTGCCGGGGCTGGCTGCGAATCTGCTGCGCATGGCAGAGGTGGCAAGCGTCGTGATAGGCCACTTTCAGCGGCACCGGGTGCTCGGGCGCGACCGGCCCGAGGGCGACGAGGAACTCGGAGATGTCCTTGACCTTGGCGACGAACCGGGCGGCCTGATCGTGCTCGGCGGCAGGGAGCATGTGGGGATACTCCTTGAGCATCGCGCCGCAGCCGGCCGCATTGACGATGATCGCGTCCAAGCGGTCGGGATCGAAGGCCGTCATGTTCCGCCGCGCCAGGGCGATTGCCGGCTGCTCGACTCCCGAGTGGTAATGGATGGCACCACAGCAGACCTGAGAGCGCGGGACCATCACCTCGCAGCCGTTCTGCTGAAGCACCCTGGCCGTCGCGGCGTTGGTCTCGGGGTACATCGCGTCGGCCACGCAGCCGAGGAAGAGGGCGACGCGGGCCCGCTTGGGACCGATAGGCGGCAAGACCTCGGGCAGCCGGGGCCGCGCGCCGGAGAGCCGGGGGAGCATGGCCATCATTCGCCGCAAGGTCGGAGGAAGCAGCCTGGTCATTCCGGACTTTTCAGCGAGGTCGAGCAAACCCAGTTTCTGGAACAGCCGCGCCGGAGCCAGTGCGGTCTTGACCCGGCCCGCGTAGGGGAACAGGTGGTGCAGGATCATGCGCTGCAAGAGGCTGGCCTTCGCTCCGGCCGGCGCGTCTTTCTGCAAGGCGATCTTGAACGGCTCGATCAGCGTGCCGTACCGGACGCCCGAGGGACAGGCCGACTCGCAGGCCCGGCAATCGAGGCAGAGCTCCAGATGCCGGCGCACGTGAGGCCCCATGCCGAGCCTGCCGTCGGTCACGGCCCGCATCAGGTAGATCCGCCCGCGCGGGCTATCGTTCTCGTTGCCGGTCTCGACATACGTGGGACAGCTCGCCGTGCAGAGCCCGCAATGGATGCACTCCTGGAAATTGCGGTACTCGATCTTCCGGGTCAACCAGTCGAGGTCGATGCCCGCGTCTTGCACCTGCTGTCCGTCCATCGCCGTCGCCGTCACCATCGTTCCGCCGTGCCTCAAGAAAACGAAGAACTCAGCTCAGATGCTGCCTATGAATCGTCCCGGGTTGAACGCACCGATCGGGTCGAGTGCCTGCTTGACCCGCTCGGCCAAGGCCCAGTCTGCCTGGGGCCGGCCCCAGACGCCAAGCCGGACCTTCCAGCCAGTGGGACAGCGCGCCAGGATCACGCTGCCGCCCTCGCCCTCGCGCTCGGCCAGGGAGCGAAATCGATCGATCTCGGCGGCAGCGTGGTCCAGCGTCCAGTCGCCCAGGGCATGTAAGCGGACGATCCCGTTGCCGGCATGCGCCTGCACAGCCCAGCGCCCCGGATCGATCGACGCGACGAACGGGATGACGCCGGACGGCCGGATGCTGACGACGCAAGAGACCGGACCGAGCTCGGCCGCGGAGAACTCGGTGAGGCCCGCCCAGCCGGCCGCCGCGTGTTCATCCTGGAGAATTGTGAGATCCGCTCGTCCCAGCTCGATCATCAGGCGGTTGATCTGCCAGTTCACCGAGGTGGCGTTGTCTTCCAGGCCGATGACAAGGACCCAGTCGCCCGCCGGCACGTTCAGCGACTCGCCGATGATCCTGGCGGCCGGCGCACTCAGCAGATCGAGAGCGACCGGTCGCGATCCGGAAGTGTTCAGCGCGTCGAGGGTGCCACCGAGTGATGCCAGGCTGGTGAATGGCACCCAGACGACGGCCGAAGCCTCGGGCATGGGGCGCACCTTGAGGGTCATCTGGGTGATGATGCCGAGGGTGCCCATCGACCCCGTGAGCAGCTTGGGCAAGTCGTAGCCGGCGACGTTCTTGACGACCCGTCCGCCCCCCTTGACCTCGATTCCCTCTGAGGTCACGAAGTTGACCCCGATGATCTGGTCGCGTGGCCGGCCCAGGCCAAACCTGCGCGAGCCGCTGGTGTTGGTGGCGAAGACGCCTCCCAGCGTCGCCCGGTCGGCCTGCGGGATATCGATCAACAGCCGCTGGTTCTGCTCGGCCAGAACCGCGTGCAGCGAGGCCGCTGTGATCCCGGCCTGCACCGTGATCGTCATGTCGGCGTGAGGATAGTCGATGACCCGGCAGAGCGACCGCGTGTCGATCGCGACCCCGGGGCGGCCGGGTATTCCCCCATAGTCAAGAGCCGTGGTGCCGCCTTGGGGATATATGGCAAGGCCATCACGTACGTGCTCGCCAACGGCCTGGCAGAGGTCAACAACGGTCTCGGGCCGGAGCCGGGCCAGCGCCAGACGGCCATCGCCCAGCGAGCCCGCGGCCGGCGGATCGGGCCAGGATGGTTGTGCAGTCTCGTTCACGACGGATTCTCCGCGGCCCGGCTGTCCTGGGCCTGGTAGTAGCGGCTGTCCTGGCCCGAGAGGATCCGCTCGACCATTTCTTGAACGGCCCGGATGGCACCGATCGTGCGATCGTCGAAGACGCCCGGCCAGGCCTCGGTAAGCAAGACCTGCGACTCCAGGGCCAGCCGATAAAGGGCATAAGCGAGCCTGCGGTCGAGCATGCTCGCCCCATGCTGGTCGGCCTCGATCTGGTGCAGCGCGGCCATCAGCTCCGACACCCCGGCGGGGCTCACGGGCTGTCCTCTGCGGAGGCTGGGCAGAAACCCGTGGGGTTCACGATCGCCAGGTCCCACGTGGGACAGGATGGCCTCGAGGGCTGTTCCATCCATCACTTCTGGTACGATCCTTTCCGTGATGACCGGCCCGGTCACCCGCGGCGCCGGTTCGATGCGGACCAGCACCCTCTCGGGCGATTCGCCGTGCTGAGGGCTTGGCGAAGAGTCTTCGTTCAAAGGGTCGTTGCCGTCATCCAGGTCGGCACCCGCCGGTGCCGGATGCATCACGCGACCGATTGCGCCAGGCGAGATCGGCGACGCCGGGATTGCCTCGACGCCTGATGAGTTCGGCGGTTGAGGTCTGCCGGCCGCGGTTTCGCGCGACTCGGATTGCTCGTGCCATTCGGCCAGGTAGTCGGGATCGCCCGTGACCTCGTTGAACCCCTCCAGCGGTCCGCGCTTCGCCTCGACCTCGACCATGTGAGCCTTGACCCGCTCGACCTCGATGGCCCGGCCCAGGAGCCCGGCGCAGTATTCCTGGATGGTGGGCACGCCGGCCTTCCCGGCCAGAACCTCTGCCTGATCCAGGACGGCGCCCGGCAGGTAAATGATGATCCGCTGCGGCTCCTCGTTGGGCCCCGGAAGCTTATGCTCACCGGACCGGAAGACGGGCGGAAGCCTGCGCCAGCGCGAGTAGGGATTACGCTTGGCCACCCTCAGGTCTCTCCCCCTTGGGAACGAGCGGACCAATCCCGAAACCTGGCACAAGCCATGGGCCGCTCACCTGCCTCTCAGTACTCGTTTCATGATACCGCAGCGGCAAAGGCCGGTGAATGAGGCAGTTGCATCACGGATCGGGCCGGGGCAGGACGGGACAGCTCGCATCACGCGGAAGCCCGCCGCCCGGGGCTCTTGCGTTCAATGCAGTGGCCGCCGCTGGGAAGCAGCTTGGACGGGCTGCATCGACCCTCGGGGTTCAGCGCGTTGCGAATCGCGATCATGGCGGCCAGGTCTTCCGGTGCGAAGAGCCTGGGCATGAGGGCCATTTTCTCCACGCCGATGCCGTGCTCTCCCGTCACGCTACCGCCGACCCGGATGCATTCCTCGAGAATCTCGCGGCTGGCATGGAGCACTCGCTGGACTTGCTCTCCGTCCCGCTCGTCGAAGAGCAAGATAGGATGAATATTGCCGTCGCCGGCGTGAAAGACGTTGGCAATTCGAATGTCGTATCGTCGCGCGACACCCTCGATGAAGCGCATGATGTGCGGCAAGAGCGTCCGCGGCACGACGCCGTCCTGGGTGCAAAAGGTCGGGCTCAACCGGCCGACGGCGCCGAAGGCCGACTTGCGGCTCTTCCAGATGGCCACGTATTCGGGCTCTTTACGGGTCCGCCAGGTGATCGATTTCTGAACCCGGCCGCCGCGCGATTGGACGATCTCGGAGATCAACTGTGCCTCGCGATCCAGGCCCGCGTCGATGCCGTCCACCTCGATGATCAGGATGGCCCCTGCAGCGGTGGGGAATCCGAAGCCGAAGGCCTGCTCGACGGCCTGAATCATCAGGTTGTCAAGCATTTCCAGGGCCGCCGGAACGATCCCGGCGGCGATGATGCCGCTGACCGTCTCGGTCGCTGCCTCAACCGTGTCGAAGACTGCCAGCAGAGTCCGTCCCGCTTCGGGATCGCGCGTGAGGTCGACGATCACCTTGGTGACGACGCCGAATGTTCCCTCGCTGCCGACAACCAAGCCGGTCAGGTCATAGCCCGGAGGGTCGTCGGTGATTCCACCAATCGTGACAACCGACGCGTCGGGGAGCACCAGCTCGACGCCCTTCACGTGGTTCACCGTCACCCCGTACTTCAGCGTGTGCGGCCCGCCCGAATTGGTGGCCGTGTTGCCGCCGATGGTGCAGGCCGTCTGGCTGGATGGGTCCGGGGCGTAGTGAAACCCCGTTCCGGCCAGCGCCCGGGTCAACCAGACGTTGACGACCCCCGGCTCGACGATCGCGTAGCGGTCGCGGGTGTTGATTTCGAGAATGCGCTTCATCCGCGTCAGACAGATCATCACACCGCCACCCACGGCCAGCGTGCCCCCGGACAGGCTCGTGCCCGCCCCTCGCGGCACATAGGGAACGTCGTGCCGGTTGCACAGCTTGACCAGCTCGACGACGTGCTCGGTGCAGGTCGGAAAGACGACCACGTCAGGGACCTTCTTGTTGACCACGTAACCGTCGCACTCATACACCAGCAGCTCGTCTCTCTGGTGCAAGACGTTGCCGGCACCCACGATGGCAGTCAGCTCGGCAAGCAGACGCGATGCCAGCGGAGTAGTGGCAGAAACTGCGGCGGTCGCGGACATGAATTTCTTCCTGGATCGGGGCAGTCGTGCTCGGAAGCCAGCGCGGGCTGTGCGCGCTTCCTGGTCAGCCCTATCTTACTCGTTTGCTGGAGCGGTTGCCATTGGAGTCCACGGCGGAGGGCAAAGAGCCAGTTTTCCAGGCGCCGGGCGCCTTGGCGATTCTGGCTAAAGCGGCGAGCCTCGATGTTCGATAGCCGCCTTGTAGGATCCGGCAAACTCGGGTAATTTTCGCCCAAGTCGAGGTGGGTCTTGTTGCGCCTGGCCCGCCTTGGACGGAAGCCCCGATCTGGGCGACGTCAAGATCATATAGAGGAGGCCGGCATGGACGCCAGCATCCGGAACAGGGAGGCCGCCGCCGCGGTCAAGGGTCGAGGAAGCCGCGGCAAGTCGGACGCTGCCGTTGCCACGCCTGCGCCGGATCGATCGGGTCTCCGGGTGGCCTTGGCACACGATTGGCTGACCGGGATGCGGGGTGGTGAGAAGTGCCTGGAGGTTCTCTGCCGGGCCTTTCCGCACGCGACGCTCTATACTCTGCTGCACCGGCCGGGATCGACCAGCCCGGCGATCGAGTCGATGGCCATTCGGACTTCGCCGCTCCAGCAGGTGCCCGGGGTCTTTCGCCACTACCGGCACTTTCTTCCGCTCATGCCGCTGGCGGCGCGGGCGTGGAAGCCGAGAAACATCGACCTGGTCGTCAGCCTGAGCCATTGCGTGGCCAAAGCCATCAGGGTCCCGCGTGGGGTTCCTCATGTTTGTTATTGCTTCACACCGATGCGTTATGCCTGGCAAGGGCGGGACTCTTACCTGGAAAGCTGGGCGGATCGGCCGATCCGTCGGGCGCTTGCCGGTGGCCTGCTCGACCGCCTCAGGGCGTGGGACCGGGCAACTGCAAGGCGCGTGACCCACTTCGTCGCCATCTCGCAGACGATCCGCGAGCGGATCGCGACCTGCTACGAGCGAGATAGCCACGTGATTCCCCCACCCGTCGATACCGAGTTCTACTCGCCCTCCGCGGGTTCCGAGCCGCGTGAGGATTTCTACCTGGTGGTCTCTGCACTGGTTCCGTACAAGCGCATCGATCAGGCGGTTGCCGCGTGTACGCACCTGGGTCGCAGGCTGTTCGTCATCGGCGCGGGGCCCGAGCGGGAACGGCTCGAGAAGACGGCGGGTGCGACCATCCGGTTCCTGGGCTGGCAGCCCGATGAAGTGATTCGCGACCACTACCGCCGCTGCCGGGCACTGCTGTTTCCCGGCGAGGAAGATTTCGGGATCGTGCCCGTCGAGGCCCTGGCGTGCGGAGCGCCTGTGCTCGCCCTGGGCCGGGGCGGAGCCGTCGAGACCGTGGACGGCACGATCGGCAGGCTGTACGGCGATTCGACCGTGGACGCTCTCGAGGCGACGATCGCGGCGTGGGAAGCGGAGAGCTGTCCGCACGATCCGGTTCTGGCCCGCCGCCGCGCCGAAAGCTTCTCGCTGCCACTCTTCCGCGGCCGGATTCTCGACCTGCTGGCCGAGGTCACCGCCGGCGACGCCCCGGCCGCCGTTCCGCCGCGGCCGCACGTGGATCTGTCCCGGGTCGAAAAGCACAATCGGCTGCCTTCCTGACCGGGACCGCGTGCCCATACATTGGAAGTATAATGGCTATGCATCCTGAAGGAGGTGCCATGCCGACCAAGACCGAAACACAGTATCACCACCTGGAGCCGCGCCCCGGCTCGAATTACCGCCAGTTATTCCTCAAGGGTCGACGGATCCGAGCGGCGGTGGTCGACGAGGCCATCCATGGTCCTGATCCGTTCACCCCCGAAGAATTCGCCAGCGAGTATCAGGTCCCCCTGGAGGCGGTCCGCGAGGCCCTCGAGTATGTGGCTCAGAATCGGCCGCTCATTGAGCAAGAGCGGGACCACGAGGCGGCCAGGCTCCGCGCCCGGGGTCTCGGCGGGCCCACACAGGGATGAGATTCCTTGTCGACGAGAACCTGAGCAGTCCACGTGTGGCTTCCCGACTCCGGGCTCAGGGGCACGACCCGGTCCTGGCCAGCGACGTCGGGTTGCTGTCGGTCACGGATGCGAGAGTGCTTATATTCGCCATCGCCCAAGCTCTACCCGTATTGACTCGGGATTCCGAGGACTTCGAAGACCTGCATGACCTGGTCATGGCTGCCGTTGGCCATCATGCCGGGATCCTGATCGTCCGGTTTGATAATGACCCGCGTCATAACCTGACCGATCGGGGGATCGCAACCGCGATCGGCAAGCTGGAATCCTGTGGAGTTCCGATTCGCGATCGGATTCACGTAGTGAACCAGTGGCGATGAGCACTCCGCCTGAGGTTTCAAGAAGACCGCGCTCGCCAGCTCGCCGCGCCGGGGCGCGGAGCCATCCCACGCCCGATTCGGGTCATCGCAACCGGAATGCGTCCTCTGCATAGCAAGACGCATTCGTCGACCTCGTAGCGAGGGACAAGGAGGAGAAGGTTTGGCCAGCAGCTTACTCCGTGCGAAACATCAAGCTGGACGTCATCGTCTCACGAAGTTCAACCGTGTTCGTCCGGTATTGAGCTTCAGGTAAGTCACTTCCGCTTTCGAGTCTCCTTGTGCCCGATAAATGGGCCGAAACCTCGCATTTCCCCCGCAAGAACCGTCGAGATCCCGGAAGCAACTTACCTGAAGCTCAATAGCCTGGCCGGCCACCGAGCCTGACGGCTCGTAGACCAGCCGGTAGTCGGGCTTATTGGGTAGGCGGAAGTCCCGGAGCAACTGAGCCCCTTGCTTGCTAGCGGCCGTGGCCGAGCACTATAGGATCGCCGCGGATAGCTTCTTGCGGCAGCGCAGCGGCGCGGTGAGCCGGGATCTGGCCGCCTGGCTGGCGCGGGAGTTGACGCCGGTGACGCTTCGGGAGCTGTTGGCGGCTTTCGGGCTGACCCATCCGGACAGCGTGCTCAACCTGATTCGCCGGACCGATCGCGCCCTCGTTGGCTCCCGTTTCCTCCGTGACGAAATCGAGGCTATCCGCCACCGCCTCCCGAAAACCGGTCCTGACCCGAATGGCGGTTCCTGAGCCCGTAAGTCTTTGCTTCCATGTCACTTACGCAGAAACACAAACGACTAACTTAGGAGTAAGTCTCGACGCGGTGTCTTGAGTCGGGAATTGGTATGGAAAGAAGACCTCCGATGCTTGATTCTATGTCTGTCCAGGACACGTTCAAGCAACACGGAGGCCTCTCATGGCACACTCTACCACGGCCCGACTGCG
>JAFAHT010000044.1 GCA_019237095.1 Planctomycetaceae bacterium | reverse complement strand
CGCTGATCCGTGACCGAAACCGAAGGACGCGGCCTGCCCGCGATGATTCCTGTCCGCTGCAGCACGGCAAGCGGGGGCTCAGTGGCCTCCGTCGCCCAGCAAGAGCCTCTCAGAGTCCCAGGGACACTGAATCAGCTGACTCCGAATCATATGGGTGAGAAATAGCGGCTAAAGCCGGGACTCCAACCGAGTCCCATCGCCAGTTGTTGGCAACACACAAGATACGCCTACCCGCTCCGGCCTCCATCGTCGCGGTTTCTTCGTCGGACGGCTCGATGCGGTTCGGGGGGAGTCGGTAGGTCAACGAAGACGACTTCAGAGCTCTGACCAAGCGCGACTGGCTGCTCGACTTTCCGCACTCCGCGGCGACGTCTTGCCCGGCGCGCCGTCTTGGACTCGATCACCTTGGTGGCCAGGCCGAGACGCTCCAGCAAGAAGATCACGCAGTAGGTAGGGTCAAACTCCCACCAGCGATGCCACACCGAAGCCGCGGCGGGATCGCTGTGATGGTTGTTGTGCCATCCCTCTCCCACGGCTACCAGCGCGACGAACCAGTTGTTCCGGCTGCCCTCGTTGGTCTCGTAATTGCGGTAGCCGAAGAGGTGAGTGAGCGAGTTGACCGACCACGTCGCATGCCATCCGAGGACTGTGCGCACCAAGCCCCCCCACACAAACAGGCTCAAGCTGAACTGGAGCGCACCCATGCCGGTCCCGGTCGTCATCCAACCGGTCACCGCGCCGATGATTGGATACAAGAGCAGGTGTGCCAGATATACCGCAGGGCCTAGACAGGACTTCTCGAGTCGCATGTAGAACGGGTCTTGAAGAATATCATGGGCATACTTTTGCATCGATCCGATGGTGCGGGTCGCCGTGTTTTGATAAAATAACCAGTTGAAATGACCCCACAAAAAATTGACGAGCGGGCTGTGAGGGTCGGGCTGTTCGTCGGAAAAAACGTGATGCATCCGATGCACGGTCACCCACTTGGCCGGGGTATCCTGCAAGGAACATTGCGCGAACAGGGCAAAGCCATGCTCGAGCCACTTGGGCACCGTGAGGCTGCGGTGGGCCAGCAACCGATGGTAACCCAGCGTGATTCCCAGGCCATAGAACGGAACGCCGAGCACAGCCAGAGCGAGTCCCGTCCAGCTAAAGAGCCAGGGGATAAACGCGGTCAGAGCCGCCAGATGGATCGCCGCGATCGGGATGACGTAAAGCCAGACCACGCTGTCAAGACGGACGGTGGCCGGAAGCGGCAAGCGAGTGGAAACCTCGCGAGCGCCGGTCGCCGTGCCGGACGAAACGGGTTGCCCTACCACCGTCGGCGAAGGGCCGAGGTCGCTCATGTGTCGTCGATCCCATCAATCAGAAGGGTCTTGGTTCCGACGGCGGTCGCCAGCGCCGAAGCCGGTGACTGGTCACGGACTAGCCGGAATGAATGTCGCGATGGTCGGCACGAAGTTCAGGGTTATTATCGGCCAACACCACCGGTCTCGTCACCGAATGTCGCCCGTCTTCGTCTCGTTACGATGGGGAACGCACTGCTTCTCGTGCGAATGAGCGCGGAATCGCCGCTCGAACGACAGGCGCGACGGCCCGGGCCGCTCGAAAACGCACCCGTTGGCAGTCACCGACCAAACCAGTCTGGTTTCCTGGTGGACTGGACGGGCAAAGCCGACCGAATGTAAGGCGTTTACCGATTGCGGAAGCTGAACTGATCAGGGCTTTCCGCGGCGGCGGAGCTCGGCTTCGAGCTGGCGGATTCGCTGTTCGGCGGCGGCGGCCCGGGTTTCGGCCTCGGCCCGGGCACGACGCTGGCTTGTGTAGTCCCCGATCTCTTCGCCGGTCGCTGGATCGAACAGGACAATTCAGTGTCAGTTCATCATTATTGACAATTCGGTGTCAGTTCATCATCATTGCTTCCCTTGCATCATAAAGGGACAATTCGATGTCAGTTCATCATTATTGCTTCCCTTGCATCAAGTCGGTAAGTTGGATTCATGGGAAGACTTCCAAGACCGACAGGCGATGACTTTATTTACCACGCGATCAACCGCGGGAACAACCGAGCCGATGTCCTCGGCCCCGACGGCGAACGGGATATGTTCCTTGGCGATCTCGCCCGCACCAAGGCACGGTATCCTTTCGCGCTCTTCGGCTACTGCTTGATGTCCAACCATTTTCATCTGCTTCTCAAGCCGGCCCCCGGGCAGTCGATCAGCCGCATCCTCCAGTCCCTGACCGTCGCTCACACCTGGCGGCACCACCGGAGACAGGGAACCAGCGGCCATGCCTGGCAGGGCCGCTTCCGATCCCCGGTCATCCAGGGCGGCGACCACCTGCTCGTCGTTCTGAGGTACATCGAGGCCAACCCGGTGCGGGCCGCGATGGTGGCCGATCCGTGCGAGTATACCTGGTCAAGCCACCGCTGCCATGGCGCCGGGCATGCCGATCCCATCCTGGACTCGTTCCCGGAATGGGAGCAGCTCGGTCGCACTGAGCCGGAACGTCGGGCCCGCTGGCGACGGAAGGTCCGTGGGGAACAACCGGCCAAGGAGTTGGATGGCGTGCGGTCGTCGGTGCGCAGTGGCCGGCCCTACGGTGCAGAGGACTGGGTCGAGGTCATTTCCCATCGCCTCGGCATCGTCCGTGAGCCGCGCCGTCGTGGTCGT
>JAFAHT010000036.1 GCA_019237095.1 Planctomycetaceae bacterium | reverse complement strand
GCGCGCGGAGATTCTTTTTGATTGCGGCTCTGCCGCGTTAGGGGGACTACGCGTCTCGTTCGAGTACCCCTGAAGCCTCGGACAAAAGTAACATTGTCATGGGGTTTTTATCCGCGGATTTCGGCGGTGAATGCGCGTGGGTGCGGGGTCTTCTCGCCAGGCCAGGAGACAACGCGACTGCTACGTCCCGAATGCGCGCATTCAGGATCCTGACATGATGTCCGTCAATCTGTCCCCGGCAGAATTGCCACAATCCGGGGGAAGGGTGCCTGGGGAGTCAAGAACGGAGCGGCGGCGCGAATGCCACCTGGCTCCAGCGCAGGCCGTGCAGCCAGGTCACGCCCAGACGCTGGGCCTCGGCTTTCAGATGGTCGGCCAGGCCCACCGCCAGGTGGAACCGGCGGCCGAATCGGGCGACTGTCTCCAGCCACGACTCGGCTGAAACCTGAAGCCGGTCGAGGATCGACGCCAACGCCGCCGGGATCACACCGTGAGTCCCGGCTCGCAATTGATGACCCGTCCAGTCCAGCAACGTCAGATAGCTCTCCAGCGTCATCGGCAGGAGCCCGCGGTCGCTGGCTCGACGTGAACGACCTGAACCGACTCGCTTCGTGGCTGCGGCGGCAGCCTGCGGTGTTGCCATCGCTGTCGTTAGCGGTTCGGCACGCTCATCCAGCTCGATCGGACTGAGCCAGCCGTCGCGGCGCAACGGCACGTCGCCAGAGTGTTGCCCGGCGTTTTCAACGGCTCCTGGCCCCGTCAGCGACGCGGGGGATTCTTCGGCAAGCACCGGCACACCCGCCTCTACCAGAGCCGCCGCTGAAGAGTTCACCAGTGCCTCTGTCATGGGACTGGCATCAGACGCGGTGGTATCGGGCCTGGGTGCTATGTCCTGCAAGAGGGCCATGATCCGCTCGTGGGCGGAGGTCAGCTCGCTGGTCTCCGGTCGGTCGGCGAGCCGGGCGCGGATCGGGTTGAGGTCGACGTAGACGCTGCACGCCAAGAGCGCCGCCTCGTCGAGCAATCGTTGCGACTTGAACCGGCCCTCGAAGAACCGCCCGGTGCAGTGGTCCTCGCGGTTGGCCCGGCGGGCGATTGGCTCGGCAAGGGCACGCATGAACCACGAGAGGCTGGAGAGCCGCCCGCGGATCGTCGCCATCAGCGCCGGATCCGTGGTGAGCATCACGACCGCCTGCTCCAACGGGTCTGTCGGTTCCCGGCCCGGTGGCATGGCTGGAGTGCCCGGCGATATCGATCGAGCCTGTTTGGCCGTTGGCCCAGGAAAGGCGGCCAGGGCCAGGGCGGAGGTAGGATCCGGCTTGGTCCCCACGCGGCCCGGGAAGAGGGTCAGCCACCGCCGAGCGACCTCCTGATCGGACCAGAGGGCGACTACATCGGGACGGTTGCGGAGAATCACGTGGAGGTGGTTCGACATCACCGCGAAAGCTGCGATCTCCACCCCGAAAAACCCCGCGAGGGACTCCAGACGGTCCCGAATCCAGGACCTGCGATGGTCATGGGAACCCCAAAGGGGACATTCCTATTCAAGGTGGAAGGCTGGGGAATCTAGGAAGGATCCCGTTTCCCGCTGTGATAATGACGTTCCCCGTCCTGCGGCATACGAGGGAGGCGATTACAAACCTCCCAGACTGCCTATCCCGCGACGACAAATGAGAACGTCCCCTTTGACCTCCACAACTCCCGCAGCGCAGCGCGGAACTCGGTCGGCAGCGCGGTCGTCGTCAGGTCGCCAGTGATCAGGATGTGATCGGGGTGGAGCGAGAGCACCCGCTCGACGACTTCCTCGACCCGTTCGAGCCGGAACTTCCGCGCCCGGCGCACCACGAGCGACGCCATTCCCAGGAGACGCTTGCTGAAGAGTTGCAGCGGATTGAGGGCATACCGCCAGAAATGGGAGCAAAACAGGCACGCAGCTAGAATCAAGAACTAGCTGCGTGCCTGTTTCCAGCCCCCCGGTTTTTCCTTCCTCCTCTTGCAGATGGTCGATATTTGTGACGGCCCCTTTTCCCTGTCTTGCGCACAAGCTCCGCATAGTTCACGGGGAGACATTTTGCTCGAGATCGTCCAGGACTCCCCGGATGATCGCGGCACGCTCCGGGTGCGACTCGAGCAGATTCTCGATAAGCCCACGAGCGGACAGGGGATCGCCAGCTCGCCAGAAGCAGGATGCGGCGCTCAGCCTGCTTCGGACCGCCAGGTCCTCATCCCCGATCTCATCAAAATCGGCCGCGAGGACGAGCTCGAGATGAGCGGCCGCAAGAAAGTGCCGAGCCGCGGAAGGACGATCGCCTCGCATCTCTGCGAGCATCCCTCGCTGAACCTCGCGCGACTTGACCGTCATGAGCATGTCGCTGACTGGGCCGGAAATTGTGGACATGTTCTTGATGCACTCCAAAACCGCAAGGGTTGTGCGGCCAAGTCATATCAATAGACTCGCGAGATGAGAGACTTCAAGCAAATCCCAGTCGCCCCGTGAGGGTCTCGAACTCGACCACGAATACGAAGCCGGGTTGATCACTCGGGAGGGAAAGCCGATTCCACTTCTGCTGCCAGGCCGATTCGAGGTCCGTCCGGCGCGAACGCCCCGCGATTTCGAGGCGAGATGGTGGGTCACCCACCAGGTAGTCCGCGGCGCTCCCCCTGAGGGCGACATCGATGATCTCATGTCCCCCGGAAAGGGCGAGGGCCAACGCCGCGACGGCGATGGCCGCGAGCTCGACCTGCCGCGCGAGTTCGAAGGTTCGTCGCAGTCGGACAATCGACTCCTCGTTGTAACCGCTCGGGTCGATCGTGAGGATGAGTTCCTCGCTGCCGAAGCCAGGGATGTCCTCCGCAAGAATGAGAAACGTATACGGGGCACGACGATCAACTCCCTCCAGCACGGATGCCCCGGCGAGAATGATCGTCTCCCATAGGAGCCGAGGGTGCAAGATCGGCAAGTCCAGGAGCCGACAATGCACCTCCTTCATTCATCATTCCCCCCGCAGGCAGCCAGCCGGCCTCATCCGAATAACAATCCCGATTCTAGCACTACAGGGCTACAGACGGGTAGAGTGCGTCGAGTCCTCGACGACGCACCGTTTCGCGTGGCCGTCACATGATCCGCGATGGCGGCCCGGTGACGCCTGAGAACTGGAGGTGCGTCATCGCAAGCTCGACACACCCTACGAGACTTCCGCGAGAACACGGGTAGAGAAGCAAGAACTAGCTGCGTCCCTGTTTCCAGCCCAACAGGGCACTGACCATTGACGCCATCGACCCCACCGCCGCCGCGCGCGAACTCGAGCAGGCCCAGGGAAAGCGCGCCCACAGCGACCTGGAATTCGCCGAAAAGCAGAAAGCCGTCGCCCGCGGCCGTGCCATGCTTCGCGTCCGAAAGCGCTAATGCCAAGCTCGGGCGGGAAAACCGCCCGGGCATCAGCTCAGCTCGCAAAGCCCGACGTTGCGGGAAAGAATGATCCTGCCCGGTAGAGGGGGAAGATCTCCCATCCTTCGCTCATCCATGCGTGGTGATTGACGATCACGTCGTGCTCCATCATCAGGATCTCGAGAAACCCGGGTGGCCGCAGGCCGGTGCGGTCCCGCAGCAAGGGAGCACCCGGGTTCAAACAAAGCTGATCAGGAATCCGGTCGGGAACGAACGCCCAGGTGGCATGGACGTGGCCGCAGCAGTACAGATGCGGGCCGATCGTGGCCAGCCAGCGGCTCAGAGATTCGGCGTTGATGAGGTTCTTGCTGACCAGGTCTTGACGATAAGGCGGTGGGACCTCTACCGGATAATGGCAGGCGACGATCAGCCGCCGGATCGTGCGGCCCGGCCCGGCAATCAGCTCTCTGGTCAGCTCCAGTTGCCCCTCCGGTAGCCTCCCCTGAGCCGTTAGACCGGGGCGCGTGGGGTCCAGGCCAAGAATCGCGGTGTCCGCGTCCAGGAAGCGGAGCCACGGATACGTGGGAGCTGGAGCGAATTCGCCGAAGTACTGCTCGAACCGGCGGTCCCGATGGGCGCCCATGGTGTACCGGTCGTGATTCCCGGGAATGATCGTCGTCTTTTCCGGCTCTTGCAGCCAGGGCCCCAGCTCCCGCAGTGCAGCGCGGAACTCGGCCGGTAGCGCGGTCGTCGTCAAGTCGCCCGTGATCAGGATGTGATCGGGGTTGAGCGAGAGCACCCGCTCGACGACTTCCTCGACCCGTTCGAGCCGGAACTTCCGCGCCCGGCGCACCACGAGCGACGCCATTCCCAGGAGACGCTTGCTGAAGAGTTGCAGCGGATTGAGGGCATACCGCCAGAAATGGATGTCCGAGACGTGAATCAGCCTGAGAGGGTGGGAGTCGAGCGACATCGTGGATCTACGATTGCGGGTTCGGTGCGGGGTCGCGGGGCCAAGTCGATTCGAGAGTCCAGATGGCAAATGCCAGATGGCAAGGCAAATGCCAGATGGCAAATGCGAAATGCCGGCGCCTGATCACAATACCACGATGGCTCGGGCGAATCAGGCCAACGGGGAGGGCAAATCAAAGGTGCCAGCCCACCCAGCCGACGAAAATATCGTACGCCGTGTGCGTGCCGACCGCGATGCCAAAGCCTCGGATGACAAAAACCCAGGCGAAGAAGACGCCCGCCATCCAGCGGAATACAAAGACGAACCAGGTGAACGCCTCACCGGGCGTACCCGCGTGGTGAGCCAACGAGAAGAGCAGCGCCGAGCCGGTCACCGCCAGCGCACTGGCCAGAACCTGAGGGGTTTGCAGCAAGCGGAGCAAAGCAAAGAGGATCGGAATCAAGACGAGGCGGAACAGCGCTTCTTCGTAGACGCCCGCTCCCAGGCAACCGATCAACGGGGTCAAGCTCGTCCGAGCTGGCGGCGAGACCACCGAGAGAACCGGGAGCGCGTTCCGATCGAGAACCGAGAAACCCAGATCGATCAGCCGGCTCACGCCGACCAAGGCCACGGCCAGAACGCAGCTTTCCAGGAGCATGACCGGCAGGATCGACGGTGAGAACCGCCAGTCGCGTGAACTGGCCACCTGCCAACCCAGCAGGATCACGACCAAGGCGAGTGGGGGGAGCCATTGATCGACCAATCCTAGCGACGCCAGAATGTGCCGCATCCAAGCATCGGCGCCGGTGCGGACCGAAGCGGCCGATGCTCCGCCTTGCCAGAGCACTCCCAGCTCGTAAGCCAGCATAATCGGCAGGACCAGGCTGAGTGAGGGTAGCGGTCGTCGGGTCGAGGCCCAGTACGACAGCGGCTGATGACGAGCCTCCCCGGCAACCACCTTGCCATCCGGCCGGGCCGGGCCGGGCGGAGGGTTCGAGGCCGGTTCGACTTTGTGACGCCACACGATCCTCGGCATGGTCACTCGCATGTCTCTAGACCATCGGCCCCTGGCTGTTAATTCTCAAAATTTATCAAGTAGTATCGCGTTATTTCGACGCCGTCATAATCTTTGTTTTTCTCGAAATCTATAAAAAGTTTGAGACTCTTGTACCGGACGTAAGAGATGACTAGGATAACTTTCTTGCAGGGAGCTTGCGCTGCCTTGACGGCGTAGTTCGCCGATCTCAAAATACCCTCACACTTTGGCCGCCACCGACTTCCGTTCGGGCGGCCACAACACAAGGATCGGGTCGGCCGGACGCTTTTTGGGAGGCATCTTGCCGCCTTGATTCGTCTTCGAGATACTTCGTGACCGGCCTCTTTGCCTGGCCCTTCGGTGATGGGTCCCCGTTCGGTTCCGACAGGTTGCGTGGCACCTGTCGTTGGGAGGATGAACGCGTGATCGTGCGGTGTCGTCTTCGTTTGCTCATCGGACTGTGCTGCCTAGTACCCACTCTCTCCGGCTGTTCCGACCGCTTCCTCGCGGGCCCCATGCAGTATGTGGAGAACGATGCTTTGACCAAGGAGGTCAAGGGCAAGAACAGCCTGGCAGGAAAGCCAAGGCTGCAGGACAAAGTGCGTAACGCGCTCGCGAAGCTCTACGGTGAGAAACCCGATAGGATGATTGTTTCCGAGGGTATGGGTGTTCTGCTGACGGGAGGCGGGGCGCGGCTGGCCAGCTACCAGAAGGTTGGCGAAAGCAAATTGCGAAACCTGGGTCCCGACCGCAAACCGATTGCCGGCGGCTATGGACTTTATCGCAGGAACTGCCTGCATTGCCACGGCGTTTCCGGCGCGGGTGACGGACCGACCGCGGCGTATCTCTATCCCATACCGCGTGATTATCGCAAGGGCCTGTTCAAGTTCACTTCGACCCCCTTCGGGGCCCGGCCGCATCGAGACGACTTGAAGCGGACGATCACAAATGGCCTGCATGGCACGTCGATGCCGGCCTTCGAGGCCCTCATGTCCAGCGACGAGATCGAACAGGTCATCGACTACGTCATCTTCCTGAGCGTTCGCGGAGAGACGGAGCTGGAACTGATCGAGCTGGGGGCCCTCTCCGATGAGACGGATATGAGCGCCCTCTCGATGGACGACGCGCGGCAAGCCGCCGAGAGCGTTTTCAACAAGTGGAAGACGGCGCAGACAGCGATTATCAATCCACCTGTCCCGGCACCCCCATCGACGCCCAAGAGCATCCACCACGGCCGCGACCTGTTCCTGGGTCGAACCAAGGAGAAGCTCGACTGTGTCGGCTGCCATGGGGCCCTGGCACAAGGCGACGGACCCACCTTCGTGAGCCAGGACGTGTTCAACAAGGTTGTCTTCGGGGGCAATCCGAGCGAGAAGGAGGAGCGACTCAAGCAGTTCGACGAGAAAACTCGCGAGGTCTGGACCCAGAAGCTGGACGATTGGGGCAACCCGGTTCGGCCCGCGAATCTGAATCGAGGGGTCTACAAGGGCGGTCGCCGTCCCATCGACCTCTACTGGCGGATTTCCAAGGGAATCAACGGCGCCAACATGCCGCCCGGGCCGAACGACGCCGCGGTGATCTGGGACGTGGTGAACTTCGTCCTGGCCCTGCCTTACCAGCCGGAACTTCTCACGAACGCCCCAGCGCCGCCAGCAGCTCAAGCGCCGGCGGTGGCTAACCGTTGACGGACCTCGGAGGGCCCCGGCTCACGGCCATGACCGGGCGGGCTGGAGCTCAAGCGCACCGCTATCGCCTGATTGACTGTGCTAATCACGTGATCTTCTTTGCGACGGATTCTGGCGCCTTACTCGGGGATCCATTGCCACAGGTTGTCAGCCGGGTTCGTCCGCTCGCAGTCACACTCGAACCTGAAGCCCGATGAGGGGAGCGTTTTTCCGTGCGTTATTGGAGCGTTCTGTTTGCCCTGGCCGCCATCTTCAGCGTGGGGGCGTTCCTCTACGCCCCGTTCTCGCCCGACTGGTGGCTGCCTAATCCCGCAAGCGATTATCGTCATGTCGTCTCAACATTCGGCAGGGAAATCGACAGCCTCTACTTGATCATCCTGATCATCACCGGCGTCGTCTTCATCGGCACCCAGGTGGTGCTGGTCTGGGAGAGCTTCCGGTTTGCGGATCAGAAGGATGAAGCAGGCAAGCCGGTGCGGCCCGCCCAGTACTTTCACGGCAGCCAGCGGCTGGAGGTCATCTGGACGATCATCCCGGCCGCCATCCTGGTGTTCATCGCCCTCTACCAGATGGGAACCTGGGCCAGCATCAAGTTTCGCAGTTCGGCGCCCAAGGTGCCGCCGCTGGCCGAGATCACAGGCCGGCAGTTTCAGTGGGTGATGCGTTACCCCGGCCCGGACGGGAAGCTGAACACTCAGGATGACCTCTTCACCGTCAACGACCTGCACTTCGTCAAGAACCGGACCGCCCTGATCTATCTGAAGTCGTCCGACGTGATCCACTCCTTCTTCCTGCCCCAGATGCGCATCAAGCAGGACGCCGTGCCGGGTTTGACGATCCCGGTCTGGTTCGACGCCGACACCGCGGGCAAGTACGATCTCGCCTGCGCCGAGCTCTGCGGCTGGGGCCACTACAAGATGCGGGCCAATGTCACGGTCCACGAGACCGACGAAGAGTTCCGGAAGTGGCTCAATGAGAAGCTTGCGGAGCAGAACCAGAGTCAGCTCACCATGGCGACGGTTTCTCAAGAAAGGTGATAGGCATGAGTTCGGAAGCGATCGGCAATGGCTCTGGAAGCGCGGCGGCGACGCACGGTCACGAGGTCGATCACGGCCACGGCGATGATGACATCCATCCAGCGCCCTCTCATTTCCTTTTCAAGTACGTCTTCTCCCACGATCACAAGATCATCGGCCTCCAGTTCCTCTTCTCGGGGCTGATCTTCATGGTGCTCGGCGGCCTGCTGGCGATGGCCATCCGCTGGCAACTGGCCTGGCCCTGGAAGCCGATGCCCATCCTCAGCCAGGCGCTCTGGTCCAGCCCTTCCCTGGGCTATCAGATGCCGCCGGAGTTCTACAACAAGCTGTTCACGATGCACGCGACGATCATGATCTTCTTCGTGATCATTCCCCTGCTCACGGGGGCCTTCGGCAACTTCTTGATCCCGCTCATGATCGGCGCCCGCGATATGGCATTTCCCCGGCTCAACATGCTCTCGTACTGGTTCATGTGGCCGGCCTTTGTGCTGATCACTTACTCGTTCACGGTCGAGGGAGGCTCTGGCGAGGCGGGCTGGACCAGCTATCCGATTCTGACGATCGCCAGGTGGTCGACCCCGGGATCGCTCAATGGCCAGACGTTCTGGCTGCTCGCCCTGCTCTTCGCGGGCATCTCGTCGCTGATGGGGTCGATCAACTACATCACGACGATCGTGATGTTGCGGGCTCCGGGGATGAGGATGTTCCGGATGCCGATGACCGTCTGGGCGATGTTCATCACGGCGATCTTGCAGGCCTTCGCGCTGCCGGTCTTGACCTCGGCCCTGATCATGCAGACCCTGGACCGGGTCGTCGGCACCAACTTCTTCAGCCCGATCGGCTGGACGGTGGCCAATGCCCCTCCGGTGGTC
>JAFAHT010000580.1 GCA_019237095.1 Planctomycetaceae bacterium | reverse complement strand
GATCGGGTCGTCGGCCGAAGTGAATGTGATGATTGGCGACGCCTCGGTCTGGCCGTAGCCGATGCAGATCTCGCGCGCTCCCATCACGCTCACCACCTTTTCCATCAACGGCAGCGGACAGGGTGCCCCCGCCATGATGCCGGTCCGAAGCCGCGCGAGGTCGCACCGGGCGAAGTCGGGATGGTCCAGCATCCCGGAGAACATCATCGGCACGCCGTACACCGAGGTGCACCGCTCAGCCGCCATGGCCGCGAGTGTGACGCCCGGGTCGAATGCCGGAGCCGGGACGACAATTGTCGCGCCATACACGGCGCAGACCATGTTGCCCAGCACACAGCCGAAGCAATGGTAGAACGGAACCGGAACGCAGACCCGGTCGTCCGCGGTGTACCGCAGTCGCTGGCCCACGTAGAAGGCGTTCAAGAGCAGGTTCGCGTGCGTGAGCATCGCCCCCTTGGGGAGACCCGTCGTGCCGGAGGTAAACTGCACGTTGACGACGTCGCTGGCGGCCAGTTGCCCTTGTCGGCTTTCCAGATCCCCGAGCGCGCGCGCTGGCCCTGCTTCCAGATCGTTCCAGGTCAACCAGCCCGGTCCGGGTCGGTCGCCCAGGGCGATCAGGCGTTTGAGAGTCGGCAGCCGTTCCGACGACCAGTCACGATCGCTCGCCACGGCGGCCTCGGGACAGACGGAATGAACCATGCCGACGAAATCCGAGCTCTTGAATGCACTACCCACGACGAGCGTCGCCACATCGGCCAGGCGTAAGGCATCCTCGAGCTCGAAGAGCCGATAGGCCGGGTTGACGTTGACCAGGACTGCGCCGAGGCGGGCCGCCGCGAACTGCGTCACGACCCACTCCGGCGCGTTCATGGACCAGATTCCCACGTGCTCGCCCTGCGCGACTCCCAGCGCGAAGAGCGCCCGGGCAACCCGCTCGACACGCCGGCTGAACTCGGCCCAGGACCACCGCAACCCGAGCGCCGGGAAGACCAGGGCATCGCGGTCGGGATGGGCCGACACCGTTTGCTCGAGGACACGGCCGATCGTCAGACCGGATACCCAGGGAAGCGGTCCAGGGTTGGCGATGGGCATCGCTCACCTCCATGCGTAGGTTTCTCTGTGCGGACCTGTCCGGCCGTCGAACTGGTCCTCATATCGTCCTCACAAATGCGTCTCCACCCATCGCGGCGGCCGCTTCTCCAGGAAGGCGCGGATGCCTTCGTGGGCCTCTTCAGAGACGCGAATCGCCGCGCTCACGGCGGCGGCTCCGCGCAGGTTTGTGGGCCGGCCCTGGGTCTCGTCGAGCAGCCGCTTGATGGCGGCAACCGCTTGGGGCGCCAAGTGTATCATGTTCTTGCCCACGCGAATAGCCTCGGGAAGGCAGCCATCCGGCGTGGTGACCTGGTTGACGAGGCCCCAATCGTACGCCTGGGTGGACGTGATCAACTGACCGGCCAGAAGCAGTTGCCGTACCCGGCGGTCGCCGATCAGCCGGGTCAGGTCGTACATGACGACCGCGGGGATGAGTCCGCGAAACACCTCGGGATAGCCAATCCGGGCGGCCTCGGAGGCGACCGCGAAGTCGCAGGCGGTCATCAGCCCGGCGCCTCCGGCCAGGGCATCACCGTTGATCGCCGCGATCGTCGGTTTGGGTAGCGTGTGCAGCTTCTGGACCAGGTCGGCATACTCCTGGAGGGTGGCCACCGCATCTTGTTCGGCCTCGGCACCATCTCGCTCCCTGGCGGCTTCGTTCAGGTCCATGCCCGAGCAGAAGACCGTGCCCGCCCCGGTCAGCACGACCGCTCGCACCTTGGGATCGTGACCGGCTCGGTCGAGCTGCTCTTCGAGTTCCCTCATCAGGGCCCGGGAAAGGGCGTTGCGCCGATCGGGACGGTCAAGCGTGAGAACGGCGATCGGGCTATCGTCCACTCGCTTCACCAGAGCTTCGCTCATCGCGTTGTCTCCGCAGTATTGCTGGATGCCAAGCTTTCAAGGGCCGGCAGACGCAGCTCCAGAAGCGCCATTCCGAGCGACTTACCCTGGGTATCCAGCCGCAGCGACCGGCTGGCGCCGCCGGCCAGGGCCTTCTCGATCACGAAGTTGAACGCCCGCAAATGGGGCAGCTCATACCGCCGGACCCTGCCGATCTCTAGCGGATCGAGATACGCGGCGACCGCAGCCTCGGTGAGATGAGAGCGCAACCATTGAAAACTCACATCATCATTGGCGACCACACCGATGTTCGCGCTGTTTCCCTTGTCACCGCTGCGGGCGTGCGCAAGATCGCCCAGCCTGACCATTCGTTGTTGCTCTGCCATTGTGATTCAACCCCCCTCTTTTATCGAGGATTTGCTTACGGTTGGATCGAGCTCGCGCTCCATTCCGCGGCGGTGCGAACCTTGACGGTGGCTTCGATCATCGACCTGGGAACCAGGGTCGGCCAGTACCCGAATGCCGGCCGCGGCGAGGGGCGGCCGGACGCGTAGCCGGCGATCCCGGGAGGGCCAGAGGTGACCAGCGGTGCGAACTCGCGGCAAAACCGCTCGACGGATGGGCGGTTCACATCACGAACCGTGACGCGCAGGATCACCTCCCACGGGCTTTCGCCGGGCGGGTGGACGCCCGGAACCACGTCGCCGGCGCCGAAGCATTCCACAAGCGAGTCTGCGAACGTGAACCCCGATCGGCGGACGCGCTCCAGCAGCATCGCCCCGGCCGCGCGGGCCTTTTTCTCGGCATCACGGCCCACCACGGCCAGCATGCCGCTGGCGGTCCAACCGTCGCGGTAGACGATGGCAAGCTTGAGGCGGTCCGAAGGCGGTCTGCCGGTCGCATTCCGGACGGCAACCCGGTCCGGCTCGTGTTCTGTTAACCGCAGGGTGGTGAAATCCACATCGACATCGGGTGTGCGATACCGCGCCGGGTCGTCGATCTCGTAGAGCAGTTGCTCGGCGACTGTCCCCACGCTGACAAGTCCCCCGGTTCCTTCGGGCTTGGTGATTACCGCCGAGCCGTCGGCGGCGACCTCGGCGATAGGGTAGCCGATGCCTGCAAGGTCGGGAAGCTGGTCCCACTCGTGCCATAAGCCGCCGGT
This sequence comes from Planctomycetaceae bacterium, assembly GCA_019237095.1. GTDB lineage: Bacteria > Planctomycetota > Planctomycetia > Isosphaerales > Isosphaeraceae > Aquisphaera. The sequence goes on along the minus strand of JAFAHT010000580.1, from coordinate 3,369 downwards.
GACCTGTGCGCCGCATTCAATCAGGTGCCCAGCCGCGCTGGCGCTGGCCAGACGGTCCCAGTCGTCCCACGCCCAGCCATGATGGGCCGCCGCGGGGCCGAGTGTCAGCGAGGCGTCAGCCACCCGGCCGGTCAGGACGATGCGGGCGCCGGAGCTGAGCGCCTCGGCGATCGGCCGCGCCCCGAGGTAGACGTTCGCGCTCTGAAGCCAATCCGCAACCTTCGACAGCGGCTCGCCCGTCTCGAGATGATCGAGCGAAACGCCCGATTTCAGCCACTCAGGAATCTCCTTCAGCACATCGTCGCCGGTGACGATGCCGATCTCGAGCTCGCCCAGCCTGGCGCGATCGAGGAGCTTGCCGCACTCGACGGCGCACGACTGCGGGTTGAGCCCCCCGGCGTTGGTGACGATCCGCAACGTCCCCTGCTGGTGAAGGATGGGAACCAACCTGTCCAGCGTATCGGGAAAGTCGGTGACGAAGCCCGCCGCCCTATCTTTGGCCCGCTGGTGGCTCAGAATCGCCAGGGTCAGCTCGGCGAGGTACTCGAGCGTCAGCACGTCGAGCTTGCCGTCCCTGGCCAGCAGGTAGGGAGCGTCCAGGTTATCGCCCCAGAACCCCGCACCGTTGCCGATTCTGATCGGTGCTTGATTTCGCGACGGCATTGGAGAGCTCCATGACACGCAACTGCTGGACTGGTTGCTCGAACGTTTTCATACCTGGAACACGCCCGTGGTGATGGGCTGGGTGTCGCGGCAGCGCGTGGCGAGATCGAACGCCTGGATCAAGACCTCGCGGGTCCGCGCCGGCTCGACGATCGCGTCGATCCAGAGCCGGGCAGCGGCGTGGCGGATGTCGGTCTCGCGGTCGTACCGCTGTCGCAGCTCGTCGGTGAGTCGGTCGAGCTCGGCCTGGTCGATCGCTTTGCCCTGTCGTTTCAAGGTCGCCACGTTCACGTCGAGCATGGTCCGGGCCGCTTGCTGGGCGCCCATGACCGCATAGCGAGCCCCCGGCCACGCGAACAGGAATCGTGGGTCGAAGGCCTTGCCGCAGAGGGCATAATGTCCCGCGCCAAAAGAGTGTCCCACGATGAGAGTAATCTTGGGCACGGTGCTGTTGCTGACGGCGCTCACAAGCTTGGCACCGCGGCGGATGATGCCGCTGCGCTCGGCGTCACGGCCGACATCAAAGCCGTTGACATCCTGAATGAAGAGGATGGGTAGACGGCTCTGGTTGCACTCGAGCACGAACCGCGCGGCCTTGTCCGCGCTGTCGCCATAGATCACGCCGCCGAACTGGAACGGGCCGCCCTCGGGGCGGAACCGCAGCCGTTGGCTGGCGACCACGCCCAGCGGCATTCCCCCCAGATGGCCGAGGCCGCAGACGATCGTCCTGCCGTACTCGGAGCGAAACTCATCAAAAGGGCCGCCGTCGAGCACGCAGGCCAGCAGATCGCGAACGTCGTACTGGGCCGAGGTCTCCGTGCGAACAACACGGTAAAGATCCTCCTCGGGCCGGGTCGGCGGCGTGATTGCGGTGGCATCCACTCGAGGCGCGGGGTCGGCCGGCAGCATCGCGACCAGGCGCCGCAGGCGGGCCAGGCAGGAGTCGTCATCGGGCTCGCGGTAGTCGATCGTGCCGCTGAAGGCAGCGTGCACATGAGCGCCGCCCAGCGCATCGTGGGAGATGTTCTGGCCGATGGCCGCTTTGACCAGGGCCGGCCCTGCGAGATAGAGGCCAGAGCCCTCGGTCATCAGCACGGTATCGCAGAGCACCGGCAGGTAGGCACCACCGGCAACGCAGTTGCCCATGATCGCAGCATACTGGGGGATTCCCTGCGCCGAGAGGACGGCGTTGTTGCGAAAGATCCGGCCGAAATCGTCGTCATCAGGAAAGACTTCGTCCTGCATCGGCAGGAAGACGCCCGACGAGTCGACGAGGTACACCAGCGGCAAGCGATTGGCCGCAGCGATCGCCTGCGCCCGCAGGATCTTCTTGATCGTGAGCGGAAAACAGGCCCCGGCCTTCACGGTCGCATCGTTGGCAACCACCATGACGCGCCTGCCGTGGACCGAGCCGATCACGGTCAGCACGCCCGCGGCTGGCGCCCCGCCCCACTCCGCGTACATCGCGTAGCCGGCCCAGAGACCAAGCTCGAGCACAGGCGCGTCCTGGTCGAGCAAGATTGCGATCCGCTCGCGCGCCGTCTTTCGCCCCTTCTCATGCTGGCGCGCAATGGTCTCGGGCCCGCCGCCCAGTCGCAACAGATCCTCCTGCGCGAGAATCTCCGACGTCTGCGCGAGCAGCCGGGCTGGTTCCTGGTTCTTGAGCTCGGGCGACATTTCGGTGCGGGTCACAGGAGGACTCGACGAAAGTAGGGTGGGTGAAACCCACCATCTGGCACATCTAATAGTAATAATAGCGGTGGGTTTCACCCACCCTACATATTCCCCTCAATGCAGCCGCGGGTCGGTCGCCGCGATGATGGCGCTGACGGCTTGCTGGTTGAAGCCCTTGTAACCCTCGCGGCGCTCCAGGTTCTCGAGATGGCTGCCGATGGCACCCTCCCTCAAGAACCGTGCATGTTGTCCTGCGTCAATCCAGCCCAGGGCCAGTGCCCGGTCGGCGCGATGCTGCGAGACAGGCCACCGCTCGCCCGCCGTGAACGCCTGACGCAGGAACGGGAAATCGGAGAACGGAGCCATCGTCTCGATGCCGGCCTCGGTTTTCAGGCCTTCGCGAAGTGCGTCGAAGTCGAACTGGGCCTCGAGATGATGCATCCCGGCCTCGAGAATCGACTCCCCGTGCAGCGCGACCCAGAGCCCGACCGTCCCCGGCCGGGGCAGGTCGACAAGAGCCTGATGGGCGAAATCCTGGGTGGCTTCGTCAGCAGCCAGGTCCAGGTCGGCAAAGATCACGACTCCGGTCGTGGGATGCTCGAGCACCTGGGCGCCCCAGCCGGCATGGGCCCCGGCGTGAAACCGTTCGCGAAGCTGGAAGCCGAGCGTGGTGAACATCCCGATCACGCGGGGAAAGAACCGGCGCGAGCAGCGAAACGTGTGATGGTCGTGGTTGGCCCAGCCCAGTCCCAGGCGATCCTGCCGCGCCTTCTGCACCTGGGCTGCCCGGTTGCGCGATTGCCAGTACTCACGCTCGACCTCAAAGATCAGATGGCAAGCCAGATCGCGTGAGCCCGCCAGCTCGATCACCCGATGGAGTGTGGACTCGGTCACGTCGAACCCTTCGGCGTCGTCGTCGAACCGGCGGCGCCGGGCCAGCCAGAGATCGCGCGCGGCCAGGGCATCGCGGGCCGCATGCGGGCGCATCCGGCCCTCACGCGCCAGCTCACCGGGAAATGGCTCGAACCCGAG
>JAFAHT010000568.1 GCA_019237095.1 Planctomycetaceae bacterium | reverse complement strand
GCAGCGAGGCGGTGATGGCCTACCTGTGGGACCATCGCGAGCGAATCGAGCTGCACTTTCTGCCGCGCCGCAGCCCGGACTACAACCCGATCGAACGGGTGTGGTGGCACTTGCATGAGGAGGTCACGCGGAACCATCAGTGTCGTTTCATGGAGGAGTTGCTGGACTTCACTTTCGCCCGGTTCGGTAGCAAGAAAAAGTTCACAGTCGAGGGATCGGTGTACAAGGTCGCCGCTTGATTCACTTTCCCTGTTGTGTGGACCTATTTAGTTCTTGGACGCATCGAATTATCTAGCAACTAACACGGACAGACAAAGAGGGACATAGCGCTTTATTGGCTCGGAGCCCATGGAGTCCGTGAAGAAACTTGTATGTTCCTCTTTTCTTTATGTATGTCCCCCCTTTTCTTTACCAGCTCCTCCGGCGTGTATCCAAACGCCTCGGCGACGGCCTTCACGCCGTCGAGGTTGCTCGAGAGCCCGCTTGTGGCCACGGAGCCATATTTTGATTTCACGGCCTGGGTAATCCGCTCGGACATCATCGTTCTCCTGATCGGTTCAAGGGGACTCTTGGTTCAGACGGTTCCGCACCTGCATCATCACGCTGAGCATGAGCCTGCCGATGTCGTCCCGCCGCTCAGCATACTCCAGGGCTTCGTAGGTGCTATCGTCGTAGATCTTCGGGTCCAGGTAGGGCATCGAGATGCGGGCGGCGGCTCCTTTGACCAGCGGGCAAGCGGCGTCCGCTTCGCCGCAGACCATGAGGGCCGCAAATCCCTGCTGTGGGTTGCTGGTGTCGAAGTAGGTCTTGGAGAACTCGGTCGCCTCCATGCCAGTACCCCACCGGACGACGTAGGTCGGATTGGCGGTCTTCGGCTCGCCTCGGGGAGCTTCCTGCCCGGTCGCTTCGATCTCCACGCCGATGTCTTTGAGGGCGGCGATGGTGCGGGGATTGAGGGCGGTCGGGGCTGTCCCTCCACTGTGGAAGCGAATCTCGGGCATGCCGTAATAGGCGGCAGCAATGTTCCCCATCATCGCCCCGAGGATGCTGCGACGACTGTTCCCCGTGCAGATCACCGTCACGTGGAGCGGCTGCCCCGGCTTGTAGTTCTTGACGATCCAGTCCACCAGCTTCTCACCGGCTTCCCGGTGCATCTCGTCGATCATATCGAAGGATGTGGTCAGCATGTCGGCGTGAGCGGCGACCCTGGGGTTGAGCGACTTACGGGACTCGGGCACGTCGGCTTCCAGGCACTTCTTGACCTCGGTGGGATCGAGTTGTCCGTTGTCCCCGGTGAGCTTGGCGAGGGTCGAGGGGTCCATGAGTCCTTATACTCCCGCCGCGGTGAGGATGCCTTGTTTGCGCAGAGCCTCGGATAACTTGCCTTTGAGTTTCTGATCGTATTCGGGACGGACGACCTCGGGCTTGCCGTGCCGTTGGACCAGCCAGACGGCCCGCACGAATGGGCCGACATCTTCGCCTGCGGAAGAGGGGGTGGAAACACCGATCAGGAGGACCGGAACCAGCCAGACGAAAGGTCGGAACGATCTCATCATGTTCTGTCTCCTCAAGGGTGTCGCTACGGATTCGGGGATCTCGTGGGCTGGGACAGCGAAGTAACGAGGCTCGATGTAAAGTGCGAGGTTGACCAGTTCGATCGGTACTGGCATCACTGATAGCGAATGGCCGACTCCAACGTCAGCTTTGCCATTGAGAACTTGTAACAGCCGTCGAAGTCGGGGCATTGCTGACACCGGTCCCATTGCTCCATGTCTGGCGTGACGGAACGGGAACAGCGGTACATTCCGCCCGCCCGTTGAAGCAAGACCGTGAAGATTGTTCCCGAAGTCCCGAAGCGGGCCTGTCTTCGGGGAGATGCAGCACGTCGGGGAAGAGTGCGCCGTAGCACTCCGGGTGATGGTTATTGGCCATGATTGGACCTTCTCTCAGGCCATGATCCGACAAACGCAGGGTTACTTGGATGCCGACACTGACGGAGGATATGTTGAAGGAGCCGATGATGAGACCGCTCCGTCCTCAGCCACGGCACCGTCGAAGTAGCGACGCTGGAAGAGCAACGCCACGTTGACCAGCCCGATCATCACCGGGACTTCGACCAGGGGTCCGATCACGGCGGCAAAGGCGGCACCCGAATTGATTCCGAAGACCGCCGCCGCCACGGCGATCGCCAACTCGAAGTTGTTGCTCGCCGCCGTGAACGACAGTGTGGTGGTCTTGGGGTAGTCCGCGCCCAACCGCTTCCCGATCCAGAACGACACAAGGAACATCGCCACGAAATAGATCAGCAGCGGCACGGCGATCCGCAGTACGTCGAGCGGGATGCGGACGATGTTCTCCCCATGGAGCGAGAACATGACCACGATGGTGAAGAGCAATGCAATGAGCGTAATCGGGCTGATCGACGGGATAAAGGTCTGCTCGTACCAGTTCCTCCCCTTGACCCGGAACAGAACGAACCGGGTGATCATTCCGGCAAGGAAGGGGATGCCCAGGTAGATGAAGACGCTCTGGGCGATGGCGGCGATCGTGATCTTGGACAGGTCCACGGCTCCGAAGTCGTGACCGATCCAGAGTGGAACGACCTTGACGAAGACGTAGGCGTAAATCGAGTAGAAGAACACCTGGAACAATGAGTTGAAGGCGACCAGCCCCGCCGCATACTCGGTGTCGCCCCGTGCCAGGTCGTTCCAGACGATGACCATAGCGATGCACCGGGCAAGCCCGATCAGGATCAACCCGATGGCGTACTCGGGCTTGTCTGCCAGAAACGCCAAGGCGAGACCGAACATCAGGAGGGGACCGATCACCCAGTTGAGCAGGAGCGAGATCCCGAGAATCTTCGTGTTGCAAAAGACCTGCGGCAACTCCTCGTACCGAACCTTCGCCAGCGGCGGGTACATCATCAAGATCAGCCCGAGGGCGATGGGGATCGAGGTCGTGCCGACCGACAGTTGCGTGATGGTCCGCACGATGCCGGGGGCTACGTTCCCCAGCAGCACACCCAGAGCCATCGCCAAGAAGATCCAGAGCGTCAGGTAGCGGTCGAGGAAAGCGAGCCGACCGGACGGGCGGGCAGGACAGACGATCTGAATTTCGGACATCAGTCACCCCGATCAATTACATCCGTTCGTGCGAATATACTGGGATAAAAAGGGGTGGCGACTACTCCCCGCCACCACAGCACGAGATCCTCCGGGCCATCCGCTCCTGATCCTGCCGGAAGATCTCGGGGTCTCCCAGGCAGGTGCCGAGGCAGCCCAGCAGGATGCGGTGCAAGCCCGCCTTGGGCTTGGCGAGGCGGTAGTGGACCCAGAGACCCTCCTTGCGCCCCACGACCAGGCCGTGCTTGCGAAGGTAGGCCAGATGTCGTGAGACAGTCGGCTGGGGCAGTTCGAGGGCTGCATGAAGATGACAGACGCAGACCTCTTCCTGTTCTCCGCCCAGGAGGTTAAGCAGGCGGAGCCGGATCGGGTCCGCAAATGCCTTGAGCATGCGGGTCGATTCGTCGAGTCCAGTGAGTGTGGCCATCGAACGCTTCATCTGTCTGTACGAATATAGTGGTCGCCGATCCGAGTGTCAAGCGTGGCGGCGAAACAGGGCTCTTGAAACCGACCGAGATACATCGGACAATTGTCGTACTGAGTCTCCTGTTCCTGCGCTGGTCAGAAGGAGAGCAGCATGTCACTGCGCGCTACCTCGGTACGGTCGGGACGGCGAATCTCGCCCTTGTTGCAATTCCGGTTCTGGCACTTCGGACTCCTCGTCGCGCTCCCGGCGATCGCGATCGTGGACATCCAGGGCTATTGCCGCGAGCCCAAGTTGATCGCTCTTGCCTCGGCCGGGTACGCGGGGTATGCGCTGCTCTGCTGGTTGCTCTGGCATGCCATTCGCCGGTTCGAGAGCCGGCTGGGCTCGGTGCGGGTTGTGGCCGTTTACGCCGTTGCGATGGGGGGCTGTTCCTGGCGGCCACCGTCACGTATCTGGTCATCGAGTGTTTTTATCTCGGTGGGGAGCTGTTCTGATTGCGAGGTGAGCCGAGAGGAGTGCCAAGGGGCCTATTATGACGCCGATTCTTCATCGGGCGCGGCGAACTCGACTTGGTGGCGAAACCCCTTGGTTTTCCAGGCGCCGAAGAGGAGCCCGGCGGCAAGCCAGGCCGTGCCGGCCAGCTTGGCCGGAGGGCGAAGACTCCACCAAATGTAAAGGCAGACGACGAAACCGATCAGGGGCGGCACAAGGTTGAGGAAGGTGCGCTTGCTGGCGCGGACGTAATAACGCACGAAGGCCGCGATGTTCACGCCCATGAAGCCGATGAACGCACCGAAGTTGAGCAGCTCGGCGCCGAGTTGATAGCTCACGGCGAACGCACCGATCAGCGCCAGCCCCCCCACAAGGAGGATGTTGTTCCGCGGGATCTGCGTTCGGGCATCGACTGCACTGAAGAAGCGGTTGGGAATGGCATTGTCCCGGCCCATGCCGTAGAGCAGCCGGCCCGCGGCGAGATGAGAACCGGCCCCGGATCCGACCGTGGCGACCAGGAGCGCCAGGTTGACCGTGAAGAACAAGGCAGGCCCACCGGCCTGGCCCGCGATGAAAACGAACGCGGTATCGACGTCGGGAAAACCCTCATGCCTGGGCCAGACGAGTTGCGCGACATAGACCTGCGTGGCGGCCAGGATCCCGGTCAAGAGACAGGTCAGAACGGTTGCCAGCAGGATGTTGCGGCGGGGGTCATGGGCCTCTTCAGACAGGGTCGAGATGCCGTCAAAGCCGATGTACGTGAGCATCGCGATGGAGGTGCCGGTGGAGACCGCCTTCCACGAGAACGTCGTCGGGTCATAGAAGGGAACGAGAAAGCGGCTTGCCCCATGGTCGGGCACGCGCCAGATGGTTCGCGCGGCGGCCACAAAGAACAGTATGATCACCACACCCAGGCCCGCGGTGATCCACTCGTTGGTGCGCGAGCTTGCCTTGATGCCTCGCAGGTTGAGGAGCGTGAACAGTACGGCAAAGAACACCGCCCAGGCAGCAAAAGGCACTGTCGGGACGAAGTTCATCGCAGCCTTGCTGCACCAGATCACGCAGATGATCGGGTTCAAGATATAATCGAAAATCATGGCCCATCCGGTGAGGTTGCCAAGCGCCGGGTGCAATTCCCGGCCGACGTAGGTGTAGGCAGAACCCGCGCTGGGATAGGCCCGGGCCATTCGCCCGTAGCTGATCGCCGTGGACAGCATGGCGACCATGCCGATCAGGATGGTCGTGACGACATGCCCCTTGGCTTGCTGGCAGACAACGCCATACAGGGGCATGGGGGCGGTCGGCTGGATCAGGACGATTCCGTAGAGGACCAGCTCCTTCAAGCCCAGGACCCGGTTCAAGCCCGGTGTTGACACGCTCACGTCTCCCGTAAGGCATACGGCTGTTGGCTTGATTCTCGAGGCCACGAGGTCACTTGACCTCGAATCGATCCGTCAGCCGGATGTCTTCGGAAGAGGAGCCGACCATCACACGGAACTGGAACGGGTCAAGAGCTTCAAGTCCGCGAAGTAGCCGCCCGGCCAGAGTCGCCGGTACCTGCCTGCCGGGTCAGGGCGGAAGGGGAATCCCTCACGCCTTGACCCGGTTCGCGACTGGTGACTCATTTTCAACCGGAATCTCACGATTCAACCGCGCAGGCGGCTGGAGGCCGCTGCTCTTCAACCCGCTCTTTGCCTCGCCCCGGCCGGACCAGCCCGGCGGTGACGTCGATATCGAGCGCGGAGACCTCGCCCGCGGCCAGTTTGGCAAGGGCGATGCCGGCCATGGCCGCGTTGTCGGTGCACAGTGACAAGGGCGGAATGAACAACTCCACGCCTCGTTCCCGTGTCATCGCCGCGATCCTGTCACGGAAGAGGGTGTTCGCGGCCACGCCGCCACCCACGCCCAGCCGTTTCAATCCGGTCTTCTCGAGGGCCTGGCGAGTCTTGGCGACCAGCACGTCAATGACCGCTTCCTGGAAGCTGGCCGCGAGATCCGCGACCAGGGCGGGTGAGGGTTGCACCACTCCCCGCTCCTCGTTGGGGCCGCGCAGGGCGTAAAGGACGGCCGTCTTCAGACCCGAGAAGCTGAACACCGGGCGATCATCGTGCAGGCAGGAACGGGGAAAGGCGAAGGCGCTAGGATCCCCTGCGCGTGCCACGCGCTCGATCTCCGGGCCGCCCGGATAGCCCAGGCTCAACAGGCTGGCGACCTTGTCAAAAGCCTCGCCAGCCGCGTCGTCCATGGTCCCGCCCAGGAACTCGCAATGAAGTGGGCCGCGACAGTGGTAGAGGCTGGTGTGCCCGCCCGAGACGACCAGGCCGACGCAGGGGTAGACCGCCTGTTCGGGATTGGCGAGTTGGCAGGCGTAAAGATGGCCCTCCAGGTGATCGACCGCGATCAGGGGCAGATCGAGCGCCAGGGCCAGGGTCTTCGCGGCGGTCAGGCCGACCACGAGCGCACCGACCAGGCCCGGCCGGGTCGCGACGGCGATCATTCCCAGGTCTTTGAGCGTGATCCCTGCGCGCCGCAAGGCCTCGTCGATCATCGGCAGCACCTGCTGCACGTGAGCCCTCGAGGCGATCTCGGGAACCACACCCCCAAAGCGCTGGTGCAGGCTCGCCTGCGAGGCAACCACGCTGGAGAGCACCCGCGGCACCCCGGTCGCCGGCGGCCGCGGCCCCTCGAGCACCGCTGCCCCCGTCTCGTCGCAGGTTGTCTCGATGGCCAGGAAAATCAGGTGGGATGGGTCCATGCGAGAGGCGTTCGTCGATCTAGTCTTGCGCGGCTCACGCCGCCTTGGCTTTCTGCTCCTCCCCGATCTTGGCCTTGATCACCTCGAGGGCCTTGTCCAGCACCTTGTCCACGAACGGACCGGGCTCATTATGGGGAGAACGAACCTTGAGCCGCGGCTTGTCCTTGTCGTCGGTCTTCGCCTTCTCCGCCTCCTTGGCCTTCTCTTTTTCCTTGTCCTTATCTTTATCCTTGTCGGCTTCCGGCTTGGGCTCGACCGTCTTGGAATGGCCCTTGGCGGCCGATTTCAGGTCGCGGTCGCGGCGGCCGACGAACCACTTGACATACTCGCTGGGCGTCAGCTTGACTTCCATGCCCGGGTTGGGAGACACGCCCCACTTGTCGGTGCTCTTGGAGTCGCGGAAGCGGTGGATGTTGTCGCCGTTGGGCCGGTGATAGCTGGCCACGGTCAGCTTGAGCACGCTGCTGCCGTCCTCCAGCTCGAGGATGTTCTGGACCGAGCCCTTGCCGTAGGACCGCTGGCCGATGATCGTCGCCCGTTGGTTGTCCTGCAGCGCGGCCGAGACGATCTCCGACGCCGAGGCCGAATTCTGGTTGATCAGCACGACCAAGGGCAGCTCCTCGTAAGGGCTGTCCTTCTGAGCCAGGTAGGACTTGGGAATCGTGTTCCTCCCCTCGGTGCTGACGACCTTGCCTTTCTCCAGGAACAGGTCGGAGATCTCGACCGCTGCGCTCAGCAAGCCGCCGGGGTTGTCGCGCAAGTCGACGATCAGGCCCGTGACTCCCTCTTCCTTGAGCTGGTCGAGCGCTTTGCGCAGCTCGTCGGCCGTGTTCTGGATGAAGCTCGAGATCCGCACGTAGCCGATCTTCTTATCCTTGTCGATCAGGAACTCCCACTGGTCGTTGGCACCCCGGTGATCGCCGAGCACGCTGGGCACCTCGATGATGGCCCGATGGATGGCCACCGTCTCGGCCTGCTCGGTTCCCTCGTGAAGCAGGCTCAGCTTGACTTCCGTACCCGGGCGCCCGGTCAGCACATCCACGGCCTTGTCCGGGCTCATCCCCTCGGTGGACGTGCCGTCGATCTCCATGATCTGGTCGCCGGCCAGCACGCCGGCCTCGTACGCCGGGGTGCCCACCATGGGGGCGATGACCCGCAGCCGCCCCGTCTCCGCATCGACGCCAACCTGGATGCCAATCCCGCCGAACTTGCCTTCAATCTGCTTGCGGAACTGTTTCCATTCGCTGGTGTTGATAAACGAGGAATGTTGATCCAGGCTCTGGAGCATTCCCTCCAGGGCGCTCTCGAGCAGCTCCCTGCGCGAGACCGGACGGACATAATTTGCTTCGACCTTTTCCACGGCATCGACAAAGAGCCCGTACAGCTCGAGCATCTCGTCCTTGGGCTTGGCCCCCTGCGTCGCCTGCCAGCAGAACAAGCTGAACGCCACGAGCATGGCCACGGCAAAGACGTT
>JAFAHT010000037.1 GCA_019237095.1 Planctomycetaceae bacterium | reverse complement strand
TTCTGTCCATCCGACGCCTATCGCCAGGATACGTTCACCGTCGTTGATGCGACAACGACCGGCACAACGCCCGGTGCCCCGATCTGCGTCGTTGCTTCGTCAAATTACGTCGGCTCGGTCGGGAGTGGGGATCCCTCGAGCCTCTATACCTACGTCCCCAGTGATCCCCCCCCCGGCCGCGACAACGGCAACGGACTCTTCTTCCGCAATCACTCGGTCACGATCGCCCAGATCACCGACGGCACGAGCCAGACCTTCGCCGCCGGCGAGCGGAGCCAGAACCTGTCGCGCGCAAGCTGGACGGGCGCCGTCACCAACGCGGCCGTTCCTCTGGTGGCGCTCCAGGCCGAAGCGGGCCTCGACCCCGAAGGAGGCGGGGCGCTCGTCCTCTCGCACACCGGCGAAGGACACGGGCCTAACTCCCCCTCGGGCCTCGCTCATGGCGACCAGTACTGGTCGCTTCATCCCGGTGGCGCCAACTTCCTGTTCGCCGACGGCAGTGTTCGATTCATCAAGGAGGTGATCAACTTCAGCATCTTCCAAGCCATCGCGACCCGGGCCGGTGGCGAGGTTCTTTCCGCCGACCAGTTTTGAGGCGCGCCGCCTCCGATCGAGCCGTTCTTGGACACCCAGAGGGGTTGTCACGACAGACTCCCCTTGTCCGGCCCCGGCACCGAACTCTTGGCCAATACGTCCGGAGCGACTACCAGCAAACGAGCGGGCCACGCGGCTCATGTAGCAATTGAGTGGAATTCTACCTTGCCGAAAACTGGCGGCGCGACGGGCCTGTTTCCGAGCCAGGACGGATCGACCCAGGGGCGTACCGCACAAGGGCAGCCCCTGACGCAGAACGGCAATGACATGATCGGTTGATTTCAACGAACACGGAGCCATACATCATGAGCGAATTATTTTCCAGACGGACGGCACTTGCCGGAGGCATCGGGCTGGCCAGTGGAATGGGTCTGCTCGCGTCAGAAACCCTGGCCAGGGCGGCTGGCTATCAGGAGGATCAAAATGTCCACGCACCAGGAGGACCCGTCGCGAGGTCGCTCGCGGCATCGGTCGGGAAGGGGGCAGAGTATTCGCTTCCGCCCTTGCCCTACGCCTTCGATGCCCTGGAGCCGTCGATTGATGCCGAGACAATGCGTCTGCACCATGACAAGCACCACGCCGCGTACGTGAAGGGCGCCAACGAGGCCTTGGCGAAACTAGCGGACACCCGCGAAGGAAAGCTCGACCCTTCGGCGCTCTCAGAATTGACGGAAAAGCTCACCTTCAACCTGAGCGGACATCTTCTTCACTCGGTCTTCTGGGCCATCATGGGGACCGGGGGTCGCGAGCCCGTGGGGGAACTGGCTGCCGACATCCAACAGCAATTCGGTTCCCATGCCAAGTTCAAGGCGCAATTTTCGGCCGTGGCGACCCAGGTCCAGGGGAATGGCTGGGGCGTTCTCGCCTACGAGCCCATTTCGGAGAGGCTCATCGTGCTCCAAGCGAGAAACCACCAGTTGAACGTGGCCTGGAACGCGATCCCGCTTCTGGTCATCGACGTCTGGGAGCACGCCTACTATCTCAAGTACAAGAATGTACGTCCCGACTACGTGAAAGCGTTCTGGAGTGTCGTAAACTGGGGCGCTGTCAATCAGTGGTACGGGCTGATCAAGAGGACGCACCAGGATCCCGCTCACGAAGAGCATGGCCATTGATCGAAAAAGGCGGTTTGCTGGACGGACTCGAACCGACGACCCCGATCACGGCGCCCCCAGCCCCGGGTCGGGCGAACCTCGGTTTCGTCACGCCCAGCTTTCGGGAAGGTTCAATGATCCTGGAAAACAATCTAGGCGTCATGTTTCGCCTGATCTGGGAAAACGGCAAGAACAAGATAGACGAACTCAGTACTGTACCGCTTGGAGCACCGGGAGTGCACCTGCGGGAGGTTCTCTGAAGATGCATTTCATGAGAAAATTCTATGAAACAACGTGGTGCGATAGGGTTCGTCGCTCTCATGCTGGTTCTCAGCATTCTTTACGCATGGTTCAGACTGAGCTCTGAACTCGGCAACCGGGAAAATCCGACGACCATCATCACAGTGGAGACGGCGAAGCACGTTGTCACGCCGAGCATGGCGGAGGCGAGCCGTGGCATGGTTTTCCGCCAGGCTGCCGCGTTCACGCTGAAGGCCACCGATGGCGCTGAGTATTCCCTCGGAGAGCTGATCCGCGAGGGACCCTTGCTCTTGACGTTCATCAAGATCGGTTGCCCGTGCAGCGAGGCGGCCCAGCCGTTCTTCAACCGGCTTCGAGCCGCCTATCCGCATGCCAGGATCCTCGGCGTGATCGATGGCGACCTTGGTCCGGCCAACCTGTGGGCCAAGAAGATTCGCGTGTCGTATCCGCTGCTCTTGGATCCGAATCTCCAGATTGTCCGTGCGTACGGCGTGGAGAACTCGGCCTATGCTGTCCTCGTCGATCAGAAGGGCCAGATCACGATGCACTGGCCCGGGTATTGCGCCTCCATGCTCCGGGAACTGGGAGCGAGCCTGGCGCGGCTGACAGGTTCGGCCGTGAGACCCATCGACACCGTAGATGCTCCCGTCGAGTTCTACTCCGGGTGCCCTTATGACTTGTAAGCCGGTGAGGGAAAAAGGGACATCACAAATATCGACCGTTCGTGAGGGGAAGGAGTCTCGAGGACAGGCACGTACACGCTTAGCGACGCGGGTCGGCGGCCACTGGGAGGTAAAGCCGCATCTCGCCGCCTGGGGAGAGTTGGTCAACGTGGCCCGACACTTTCCCGTCGGCGGTTAGTGCGTGCATGTGGGCGTAACTGTCGTGGTGGGTAAACACGCCGGCATGTTCTTTCGAATAGAACCCGATGACATCCACCTCACGGCCTTCAAGCACGACCGGCACCTTCACCTTAGCATGCTCCTCCGGGTTGTGCGGGGCGTTGTCGGTTTTGTTGAGGATGTGGAGCTTGACCTTCTGGGCCGTCCCGCGGAGGAGGAACGGAAACGGCCGGTTGGTCGGGACGCCCGCCTTCCAGGCCTCAAGGAAGATATCGGCTTCCAGGTCATCGGGCTTGTGGAGCCCGGCCGGGAGCTTGCTCTCGGTCCACGTGGGCACTTGGGCGTAGACGAGGAAGCAGGCTTTGCCTTTGAACTCCTCGGTGGTGACAACCTTTCCGGCCTCCCATCGGGCGAGCGACGCTTTCCCGTCCCAGACCGTGACCTCACCCTTGAGGCCTTCGAGCGGCCCGGCCGCGTAAAGGTGTGGTCGCTTGGCGAGGGCAGTGAGGTCCACGCGGCCGGTGAGATCCCCGTCCCGGACCACCTTCCGCTGTTCCCCTAACCAGCGGACTTCGCCGGGTTCGCCTTTCGGAAGTGCGTCGTCTGCGGCAACCGGTCCACCGGCCACTGCCGGTACGAGCAGACTGAGTAAC
This sequence comes from Planctomycetaceae bacterium, assembly GCA_019237095.1. Lineage (GTDB taxonomy): Bacteria > Planctomycetota > Planctomycetia > Isosphaerales > Isosphaeraceae > Aquisphaera. Next base: position 7,129 of record JAFAHT010000037.1, on the reverse strand, counting down.
TCGACCGCTTTCATTGAAGCCCCCAGTTCAGATGACGATCCGCTCCGCCTCGTCGAGCATAATCTAGTCGGCAGCGCGGTCATAGAGCTTGGTCGTTTTGGGCGATTCGTGCCCAGCAGATCGCCGCGGGTGAGGTTGGCATTGGCGCAACACAGGCATCGGCTCGTCTGTTCCAGAGCGAAGAAGGTGCGCACGCACGGCCCGGCCTTGCCGCGGCGCGGCAGGTATTTGAACCATGCCCCATTCCGCTATGTCCCGCTATGCAGCCCGCGCTCTAGAACGGTTTTGGGACCATGTCAGCAGGGCAATCGCGGCCAAGCCGGAGATGAGCAGAAGCGCGGACGTCGGCTCGGGCACAGTGACAACATCGAGACTCACTAGATTGGAGACGAACCGCCCGCCGAAATTGTCTCCAGGAATCACGAGCCGGGCGAACCCTGAAGACGTCAGGTCCCCATTGGTGTCGGCGTAGGCGACAATGGCCTCGTTCGGGTATGTCGGTGCGCCGAGATTCGGGTCGAATTCGGCGAGTGAGAAGAGAACGTTGTACCCGTCGCTGCCGGTCGCGGTGAGATACCTGGTCAAAATGGCGTTCTGAGTGGCACCATATTGGGAGAGCAGATTCCAGATCGGCACTCCAGTGAAGGTGTCCGTCACGGGAGTACCGCCGGACATATACATGACGGTCTCGGTCACAGAAGGAAACGACTTCAGAGTAGCTAAGTTGACATAAACGGGAGCGTTACCCGGAACGGAGACCGTGAATTCGGTTGAAAGTCCGCCCGGACCAGTCGGCGCCTGGGGCACACTGAGGACATTGAGGCTTGCCAAATTGGTGACGCTGCGAGCGCCAGAAGTGTCTTGGGGAACAATGAATTGGGGGGAACTGAGCAGGGAGCCGTTCTGTTTGTAGGCGATCAGGTCCAGGGACCCCTGGGGCGGATTGCCGAAAGACGGGTTTATCTCACCGAGCGAGACGAGCGACTGCGAGCCGTTGCTGCCGGTCGCAACGATGTAGTTTCTCAGGCTAGGGTTTTTCCCAGTTCCCATGATCACGCCGGGCGGGTTGGGGCCAGGACCATCACCGAGGAACGTCCAGAGCGACACGCCCGTGTAACTGCTCGTCACACCGCCGATAGTGACGTTTTCGGTCGTGGACGGAAGGCTTTGGAGTTCGGAGATCGTGTAGATGCCCGGGTTGGTAACGTCGCCGGCTAGGGTCAATTGTTCCGCGGCTGCTCCGTCGCTCATTGCAAGCAAGGTGCTGATGCCGACCAAAAAGGTCAAAGATGCGGTGCGAGATCGGATTGTGTTGCTTTGCATGACTTCCTCTCTGGATCCTGGATCTGGCGAGGCTGGGCCAAGGAGACGCGTCAACGATGCCGACTCGATAGGATCGTATCGGTCATTGCCAGGATCATACTGACCGATCCTTCCGCTCGCTAGAGTCCGGTGTTCTGGTAGCGGTCCTGCAGTAAAGACTTTGCCATGAGGCAGGTCGGAGCGGTGGGCAGAGCCCACCTTTCTCCTCCACCACCGATTTCCGTGGTCGGGAAATTACTGCCCGTTGCATAAAGATCTGAAGTCTTTGGCTGACGAACGGCAGGCACGGAGGCCCGCCCCTGGAAAAACAAGTGTTTCGGGCGGGGCTGACGTCTCTCCCTGACTTCGAAAATCTTTAGTTCTTTATGCAAGCGGTGTCGCCGCGCTGATCTGTCTGGGCGTCGCCCCGCGGCACCGAAGCCGCGATCGATCCGCGGGCAGACTGCCCGCGGATCGATCACGATTGCTCAAGAAGTGAACCGGCCGGAGCCGCGCGAAACTTGCGACGCCGGGCCAACCCAGCTCAGATGATGACCTCCAAAAGGATAAAGCGTCAAAGAATGCCGCGCCAATGCGCCTGTCGGGCCATGACGTCGCAAGCGCAATCGGTTCTCTAACAAAATCTAAACAAGCCGGGCTCGCGGCCATGATGACGCAGCCCGTGCAGGGTCCGAGCCAAGGCATCGCGATCTTTGGCTCGATCCCGGCGCGCTATTTGCTCAGGCATGTCGTGTTTGAAAAGCTTGCAGTGTCTGGTTGACCATGTTCCGGCGGCGATGGGCGGTGCCATGCTCTGAAAGATCGAGCACTCAAGAAGTATGAATTCACACACGCATTTTCACCGGATCCTCGCTGGGGTCCCGGGTCTGCGCCGGCACGTGAAGGCCGGCGGGGTCGAATACCGGGTCTTGATCAGGATTCATGGGCGAGCCTTTCATCATGTTGCTCTCGACACAAAACTTCCAACAAGATTCTCAGCTCAAGACCGCCGTCCTGCAGCTTCCCGGAGAGGAGATCAAGCTCCCGATCGTCTCGGGGACCGAGGGCGAGCAGGCCATCGACATTACTTCATTGCGCGACGAGACCGGTTACATCACGCTTGATCCCGGTTACAGCAATACAGGGGCCTGTGAGAGCAAGATCACGTTCATTGACGGTAAGAATGGGGTCCTGCGCTATCGTGGTTATCCCATCGAGGAGCTTGCCGAGCACAGCACTTTCGTGGAGACGGCCTGGCTGCTCATCTACGGCGAGCTGCCCACCGAGGCCCAGCGCGCCAGGTTCCGCGAGCTCTTGACCGAGCAGGAATTGCTGCACGAAGGGATGCGTCACCATTTCGAGGGGTTTCCGCCGCACGGGCATCCCATGGCAATGCTCTCGGCCATGATCAACGCGTGCGCTTGCTATCACCCGGAGCTGCTCGACACCGATCTTGACCCGGATCGGTTCCTGACAGCCGTGGCCATTCTCATGAGCAAGGTCCGCACCATCGCGGCGTTCAGCTACAAGATGTCACTTGGCCATCGGGTCGAATATCCCGACCCGGCACTGAGCTACTGCCGCAACTTCTTGCACATGATGTTCTCGAAGCCTCACTCACGATACGAACCCACGCTCCAGGTGGTCAAGGCGCTGAGCCGCTTCCTGATCTTGCACGCGGACCATGAGCAGAACTGCTCGACATCGACCGTCCGTATGGTTGGGTCGTCGGGGGCCAATGTGTTCGCGTCGGTGGCTTCCGGGGTTTGCGCGCTCTGGGGACCATCGCATGGCGGCGCCAACATGGCCGTGATCGAGATGCTCGAGAAGATCCACAAGGGTGGCGAGAATCCGAAGTCGATCGTCGAGAAGGTGAAGGCCAAGAAGTTCCGGCTGATGGGGTTTGGCCACCGCGTCTACAAGAACTTCGATCCTCGGGCCAAAATCCTGGAGAAAACGGCCGCAGGCTTGCTGTCCACTCTGGGCGTGGCAGACCCGCTCCTGGACATCGCCGCGGAGCTAGCCTCGATCGCGCTGACGGATGAGTACTTCCTGGAGCGCAAGCTCTATCCCAACGTCGATTTCTACTCGGGAATCATCCTCCGCGCGATCGGCATCCCGGTCAACATGTTCACGGTGATGTTTTCTATCGGGCGGATCCCGGGATGGATCGCCCACTGGTACGAGCTATACCACGACCCCGACCGGCGAATCAGTCGGCCCCGGCAGGTTTACACTGGACCGACCCGGCGCAAGTATGTGCCGGTTGAGAATCGTAGTTGATCGATGCATAGGTCCCGCTTCTGGAATGTTTGACCACCGAGTGAAGCCACCAGGAGCGATTCCTGGCTTTCGAGACGGGCCTTCAGGCGATACCTCTCCGCGGCTGTAGGCTGCGTCGTCCAGAAATCCTCCCCCACGGAACCAGCACGACGGCGCGTTCCTCTTGCCGAGGAATCGGGAGACGATGAATGGACTTGCCCGACGGGGACAAGGTTTCCCCACTTCGGTGCGCGGAGAGCAATTGTTCTCCGCTTCGCGATCTCCGTGCGCTTCACGCCACCGCCGAGGTCCTGGCCGCCGGTTCTGGCCAGGAGGAGATGCTGCTCAAGATTCTCCAGACGCTCGAGACCGAACTGGGCATGACTCGAGGAACAGTCATGCTCGTCTCGCCGGATGGTTCCGAGCTCCAGCTTGCCGCGGCGGCCGGCGTCGCCCATGGCGAGCGGGGCAAGCTCCGCTACCGTGCGGGTGAAGGCATTACCGGTGAGGTCCTGCGAACCGGGAAATCGATCATCGTCCCCCGGATCTCCGCGGAGCCACGGTTCCAGGGCCGGATTCATTCGCGGGATCAGAGCGAGAAGACTCGCCTGAGCTTCATATGCGTACCCGTGGTCGTGGGCAGCCAGGTCGTCGGCACGCTGGCCGTGGACCTCGCCTGCCGTGATCTCGCCGAGCTTGAGCAGCAGGAGCAGCTCCTGGCCATTGTGGCAGGCATGATCGCCCACGATGTCAAGGCACGGCGCCTGGCCCAGCTTCAGCGCAAAGCTCTCGAGAGCGAGAACCTCAAACTGCGTGACGCCCTCGAGGAAAACATCCGGCCCGCCAACATGGTCGGCAACTCGACGGCTGCCCGCGAAGTCTACCGGCGGATCAACCAGGTTGCCGGCGCGAACACCACCTGCCTGATTCGCGGTGAATCGGGAACCGGTAAGGAGCTCGTCGCCACCGCGATCCATTTTCTCAGCGCGCGCCGGGATAGCCCGTTCATCAAGGTAAACTGCGCCGCACTGTCCGACACCCTGCTGGAAAGCGAGCTCTTCGGCCACGAGCGAGGGGCGTTCAGTGGAGCGTTGAACTCACGAATCGGCCGGTTCGAGGAGGCGAATGGAGGAACGCTGTTCCTCGATGAGATCGGCGACTTCTCACCCACGGTCCAGGTGAAGCTGTTGCGAGTCTTGCAGGAGCGGCAGTTCGAGCGAGTAGGAAGCAATAACACTTACACGATCGATGTCCGGATCATCACGGCCACCAATCGCGATCTGGAGACGGCCGTCAAGAACGGCAGCTTCCGTCAGGATCTGTACTACCGGATCAACGTGTTCCCCATCTGGCTTCCCCCGCTGCGCGAGCGCCGCGACGACATCTTGCTGCTGGCCAATTACTTTGTCCAGAAGTACGCCAAGCAGATGAACAAGCGGATTCATCGGATCAGCACGCAGGCCATCAACATGATGATCGCCTACCACTGGCCCGGGAACGTGCGCGAGCTGGAAAACTGCATTGAGCACGCCGTGTTGCTCAGCGACGATGGCGTGATCGCCGGACATCATCTGCCGCCGACCTTGCAGATGCCCGACAGCTCTGACCGCACCGCGTCCGGCAGCTTCAAGCTGCTCACGACCAGCTTCGAGCGAGACCTGATCACCGACGCCCTCAAGCGGACGGAGGGAAACATCAACGCCGCGGCGCGCGACCTCGGCATCTCTCCCCGCATGGTCCGCTACAAGGTCCAGAATCTGGACATCGATTACCAGAGCCTGTTCAAGCGGGCCCGCGGCGGCACGGAGCAGTAAACATCCGAGCCCCGAGTCGCGCAAAGCGGTAAACATCACGTCAAGCGTCATGATTGTCCATTCGTTAGGCTCGATCTTCTGCGCCTACCGATCGGGTCGCTTTCCCAGCCCGGGCGCCAACTGGCGCAACATTTTTGTCACCAGAGCCGCGTGGCGTGACAGAATTGTAGCGGGCTCTGTAAGCCCTCGCCTCGTCAGACTTTGAGGCTGTCCCTCCACGAGAGATCCTGTCGGCGATCGGCGTTTCAGGGAAGAGACTGCCCTCTCGGAGGAACAGCCCTGAAGACGCTCTCTGTGAGAATTCCGCGAAGATTATCCCCCGGCGCCGTCGTGTGCCGGAGCCACGAAATCGGCGAAATGCCTGGAAAATACGGCAAATCCAACGGCATGCCGTGATCGGCGGCGCGGAGCCGGCGGGGCCGGGGCACGACGCGTTGCCAGCTTTGGCATTCAACTTGCTTCCATAGTTCAAGCAATTGGTCCCTGATAATTCGGGACTCAAGCAGCAACAGTTGAACCTCCTGGAATGGGGCTCTCCCTCTCATCCTTCCTGGTTCATCAAGTCCGGACGTGTGAGCTTCTGGTTCCCAAAGCTCCGCTCCCTCCTTGTCCTCATGGGGAACCGCTCGACGTGAGTCGAGACGGAACAAATTGACCACCTGGATCACTTTGATTGACCACCTGGATCACTTGAGTGATGCACAGACCAACTTTGCGAGAGGAGCAATCGATGCGTAAAGTCGCAGTTTACGGCAAGGGCGGCATTGGCAAATCGACGACGACCCAGAACACGGTCGCGGCGCTGGCGGAGATGGGCCGCAAGGTCATGGTGGTCGGCTGCGACCCCAAGGCTGACTCAACGCGGCTCTTGATGGGCGGACTGGCCCAGAAGACGGTCCTGGATACACTTCGCTCGGAGGGTGAGGACGTCGAACTCGACGACGTTCTTCGCCCCGGCTACGGCTCGACGATGTGCACCGAGTCGGGCGGACCCGAGCCGGGAGTGGGCTGCGCTGGTCGAGGTATCATCACCTCGATCAACCTGCTCGAGCAGCTCGGCGCCTACGACGAGGACAAGAGCCTGGATTACGTCTTCTACGACGTGCTGGGCGACGTCGTCTGCGGTGGATTCGCGATGCCCATCCGCGAGGGCAAGGCCCAGGAAATTTACATCGTCTGTTCCGGCGAGATGATGGCGATGTACGCGGCCAACAACATCTGCAAGGGAATCGTGAAGTTCGCCGAGGCCGGCGGCGTCCGCCTCGGGGGCCTGATCTGCAACAGCCGCAAAGTCGACAACGAATGCGAGATGATCGACGAGTTCGCCCGCCGGCTGGGGACGCAGATGATCCACTTCCTGCCCCGCGACAACGACGTCCAGCGTGCCGAGATCAAGCGCAAAACAGTCATCGACTGGAACCCCGAGGCTCCCCAGGCCTACGAGTACCGCGCGCTGGCCCGCAAGATCGACGCCAATTCGATGTTCGTGATTCCCAAGCCCATGGCCATCGATGATCTCGAGTCGCTCCTGCTGGAGTACGGCCTTCTGGGCGACGCAGTGGAGGAGGAAGTGGCGGCAGCGGAGGAAGTGGCGGCAGCCTGAACTATTACCCCGGCAAGGAAGTAGGTCAGGCTTTCCAGCCTGACAAGGCTCAGAGTCAGGCTGGAAAGCCTGACCTACAAAGCGTTTCTTTCGTGCCGGGGTAATAGAGACTGCTCGTCGAGCAGTAGAGACCGGAGCAGTGAGTTGT
>JAFAHT010000133.1 GCA_019237095.1 Planctomycetaceae bacterium | reverse complement strand
GGAGATGCCCGCGTCCCGGCTGGTGATGGTCACGCGATTCACTCCGTCAATGCCCAGCAAGATGTTACGGATCGGCTCGGCGGGTCCCCGTGCCTCCACCAGGATCGCCTTGTCGAGCCGCAGTTTCTCGAGTTTCTCATCGATGGCGATCCGACCCCCGGCGATGATGATCACGCGGCCGCAAACGGCCTCGACTTCTGACATGATGTGGGTCGACAGGAGGATCGTGTGCCTCTGGCCCAGCTCTTCAATCAGGCTGCGGACCTCGCGAATCTGGATCGGATCGAGGCCGGCGGTCGGCTCGTCCAGGATCAGGATGTCAGGATCGTGAACCATGGCCTCGGCCAGACCGACGCGCTGCCGGAATCCTCGAGACAGGTGGCCCAGGATGCGCTCTTCGACGTCCGTCAACCGGCACCGAGAGACGACCTCGCTGACGGCGAACCGGCGCCTGGAAGGGGGCACATCCTTGAGCTTGGCCCGGAAGCGAAGATACTCCTTGACGCGCATTTCTTGATACAGCGGCACGTTCTCCGGCAGGTAACCGACTTTGCGCCTGACTGCCAGCGGCTCGTCCAGGGCGTCGTGCCCTGCCAGAATGGCCCGCCCGCTGGTCGCGGACACGTACGTCGTGAGAATTCGCATCGTCGTCGTCTTCCCGGCTCCGTTGGGACCAAGCAAGCCGACAATCTCGCCCTGTCCAACGCCGAAGCTGATCTTGTCGATGGCCCTGACCGACCCGTACTGCTTCGTCAGCCGTTCCACCTGGATCATCGCTCAAACCACCTCCGGGAACCACGATCAGCCCGAGCTTGTGCCAGCGATCCAGACCAGGATGACGAGATGACGCTCATCAGAACGAGGAAGGCCGCGCGCTGTACCGCCCTGGACGGGAGCCACGGCGGCAGCGGCAGCCTGTCGCGGGTCGCGAGAGTTGCCGGCGTGGGCAAGACGATCGTCATCGGCGGCGGGGGCGGGGGCAGGTGCGCCCGCCATTTTGTCGCCCGGTTCCCTCGAGTTGGCCACGGCGCCTCCAGCCTTTTGCTTGATTGCTTCCGAGCGGTCGAGCGCGGCGGCCGGCGAGCTTCGTTCCTGTTCGGCCGTTGGCTCGTCGAGTTCGGGGGCCGCGGCTACCAGGGCAGGATCGAGATCCTTCGGCTCGCCCAGTTCCCGAGCACGCAAGGCAAGGTTCGAGCTCGGGATCGTCAGATCACCGATGGGATGCGCCGGGAACGAGACAACCTGGCCAATGTCTGCCAACTGCATGGCCACGGCCGGATTGACGTCATCTTCCTGAAGACGATCGCTGAATGCTTTCTTGAGGCGATCGCGAAACGGCCCCAGCTCGTTCTCATCGAGAACAACCGCGAAGACCGTTGCCTTGCCGGGATGGCGCGGATCGATGACGATGCCCTGGGAGACGGTGATCTTGAAATAATCCCGGTGGGTCGTCCGCTCGACGAGCGAGGTAACCTGCTGCTCGGCGGGCTGGCCGATATGATCGGCCACCAGGAACACCCGGCGCAGATGGGGATCGTCGAGCAGTGTCCGGACGCGTACTTGATCGTCGGTCTCGGTCGCCTGCTTGGCCCGCGCGGCCGGAACCGCGCTCGGCGTATCCGCGGGCCCGAAGACGTTCACAGGCAGCGAAGCCGGGTGGCTTGCCTTGGCCACCATGTCCGCGGGGAGCTCTGGGCGCGGGGAGTTCCCGCCCGACGGCGGATTGTGATGAGCAGCTCCAGCAGGAAAGGGAGCCTCGGCCGTACCATGATGATGCAGGGACAAGAGTGGCAGCAGGGCAATCGCCGCCGAGGCAGCAAGGCCCGCGGCCGCCCAGCGCCGGGCGCGGCGATCCAACGTCCAGGGTCGTCGACGGAGCAAGGCTTGACGAACTCGCCGCATCACCTCGGCTGAGACGTCGGGAGACGCCGGCCGAGACAGGTTGGCAACCAGGTCGCGCACGCTGGAAAGGCCTTGAACCTTCTCGGCAAGCCGAGAATCTGTCGCCAGCGACGATTCAACCGCCCGCCGCTGTTCGGGTTCAAGCTCACCGTCGAGATACGCACCGAGCAACGATTCGTCGCCTAGACTCATGATTTTACGCCGGAAAGTGAAAGCCAGTCGGAGCTAAAAAAAACGAACCAGGTTTGGGAGAAACGCGGCTAAGGCATGGGTTCGAAGCTCCGGTGGGACGCAACCAGTCGAGATCCTGCCGTGGATCGACCACGCTCCTGGTCAATCAATGATTGCAATCGAACGCGCAGTTCGGAACGCGCTCGATGAAGTCGGCTGCGAACCGTGCCGACCGGAATGTTTAACAGGGCGCTGATCTCCTCATAGCGACGACCGTCAAAGTCTTTCAGGATCACCACGGCGCGATGTTCAGGACCCAGTTCGCCCAGTGCCGCTTCGACGATCGCTTCGCGTTCGAGCCGTTCCAGGGCAAGCGAGGGGTCGCTTTCCGGGGATCGGTCGGCCGGATCGACCACGGGCTGGTTCTTGCCGGGCTGCTTCAGCCGTGAGAACCGACGGTTCCGGCTCTTGCGATGACCGCTCAGCGCCAGGTTGATGGCAATCCGGTAAATCCAGGTGTAAAACGAGCTTTCTCCATGAAACTGATCGAGCTTCTCGAACCCGCGCACAAAAGCGTCCTGCAAGACGTCCTGTGCGTCCTCCGCCAAACCCACCAGCCGGACGATGGTCGGGAAGAGACGATCCTGGTATCGCCGGACCAGAACCCCGAATGCCTCGGTCTGGCCCGCGCGACACGCTGCCACGAGACTGTGGTCGTCTTGACACCCGGTCGTCACGGAATTAGACGCTTTCACTCTGCCCGAAGTTCCGAGAAAGCCGTGACTGGCGGCGGACAACCCGCCAGCCCGGCCGGAAAAGGCAACACACCCGCACGCCCAGGGGCGACCCTCGGCTCGATCCGGACCGGAGGTGATCTATTGGAATTCTAACGGGGCCGCTCCCCGATGGCGAGCATTTCCCCGCCTCCTCCTCCGCCCTCATCGATGAGCTAGTCCCAAAACAAGCGTGATGGGAAATTGACATAGATATGACAGTGCCTCTGGTCGCTCGTTTTACAGGGGGAATTGAACCTAAGGAGCCGTCAAGAAATAAGTTGAACGTACTGACTTCGGACCTGCCGAAAAAGAGCAGAACTACAGTAAGGTATACGTTTAAGTTATTTCTTGACGGCTCCTAATGAATTCGGATTCGGGTATCGTTTTCAAGTGAATGCATCTCCGAATTCCTTAAGATCGTTTTCTCGTGCATTCTTCGGGGCGAAACCCGTTGACAGCCCTATGTCAATGAACGCATCACGCTTGTTTTGGGGCTAGTATGAGAACGTTTCCAGGTTGTCGTCGCGCCAGTTTGACAATCCGTGCGCTCGACCTGGCACCGGAATCCTCCATCTGGTCATCACCATCTATACCTTACGCGGCCATGA
>JAFAHT010000077.1 GCA_019237095.1 Planctomycetaceae bacterium | reverse complement strand
CTTTCCCCAGCTCGAGGGAGTCAAGATCAACGGCCACTGGGCGATCATCTATTCCAAGTACGACATCGGCTGTGCCCTGGAACGACACTCCGGACTCGACTGCAAGGGCTACACCTACGAGTCGGCACTCAAGATCGCCGCCAATATTGTCATCTATTCCACACTGCCGTAAGAAGCGATTGATGGCGGCATGGCAAATGGAACATGACACATGACAGACTGGCGGATAACCTGAATCACCGGTTGACGTGGGGGTTGAACTGCGCCAGTGGGATTTGCTTGTAGAGCACAAGCTGCGAGAGGATGAGCCCGCGCGGGGCGATTTGAAGGGGCAACATGAACGCGAAGTCGCCCTTGCGGGCATAGTTCGAGGAGCCGCGGGTGACTTCAGACATCGTCATCTGACCCGTGTCGTCAGGAACGATAGTGGCCATGTTGTTGCCCGGCAGGCTAATCCGGATCATCTGGCTTTGCGGCTCCCGACCAACCGCGTTGCCGACCACATGCAGCCGAGACGGGATGCCGCTCATGTTCGCGGGAACGGGGTAGGCCCAGCCGTAGAGCATGTTTTGCCCCGCATAGTCCCAGGGGTTCATGAAGCGGTTGAACCCGGGGTCGAGCGTGGTCACGACCATGTTGTTGGGCAGAATGCTGTTGTAGGTGGGAGCGACGAGCGTTCGGTTGGACCCATTGAAGACATCGACGTGGTTCACCCGGACGACGTTCGACCCCGCGTCTTGGCCCACCGCCTCGACCAAGGATTGTCCGTTCGGGTTCAGGTCGTTCATGCTGGTGGGCCAGCGGATCAGGAACTCCTGGATGTCGTCGATGGCGATCGGAAATTGCTGGCCAGAGTGATTCTGAACGACAATCCACCGCGCAGTCACGTTGATGACCTCGCCCCAGGCTCCCTGGGGAGGCAATTGAGGCAAGCCTAGGGGCTGTCCCACGACGGCCTGAAAAGCAATATCACCATTCTGAGCCATGGCCACCTGACCGGACAGCGGGCAGGAAGAAAGCAAGGCCACGAGGAGTCCAGTCCCAAACCGCCGCGTGTCGAGCATCTTTCCTCCTCCGGCCATCTCGGGCATCGCGTTCGGAACCATTGCCAGTACTCTGGACCTCGGCCAGCGGTCATCCGGGCATCGCTGGCCTTGACTGTGGGATGCCCGGGAACTTGTCACTTCCCGGCTCTCTCTCGGCAATGACCTTTGACGATATGCGTTTTGATCAATTAGAGCAACATTCTCTTTTTCGGTTTTCGGCCGAGCGTCGCCTTGCCGGCGCCGCGCCGCGGGTCCCGCCGCGGGGCTCGCCTCGGGCCCTGTTTTTGTTGCCCGCCGCGGTTTCGCGTTTGCCGTCGTCCATGGGTTTCATGTAGACTATTGAGTGACAGAGGTCCGAGCTTCACACGCTGGGATCCAACACCTTCGACTTCCTCTCTTTGAGGTCCTGGATCGGGATCATGAGTCACCACGAACAGGGAACAACCGCGGAAACCCCGGCCTGGTCGTCTGACTCGACAGAAAGCCCCGTTCGCGATTTGACCGGCACCACCCTGGGCGACTTCGAGGTGAAACGCCTGCTCGGCCGTGGCGGCATGGGGCAAGTCTATCTCGCGACCCAGATCAGTCTTAACCGGCCGGTTGCCCTCAAGGTACTTCATCCTCGTTACCTTTCCAAGCCGATCTATCTGAGCCGTTTCGAGGCGGAGGCGACGGCGGTCGCCAAGCTCAATCACCCCAACATCGTACATGTGTACACGCTCGGTTACGTTGACCAGGTTCGCTTCATCGCGATGGAGTACGTCGAGGGTACGAACCTGCGTGAGTACATCAACAAGAAGGGCGCGCTCGATCTGCCGCTGGCGCTGTCGATCATGCGCCAGGCTGGTCAGGCAATCGGTGCCGCTGGCGAGATCGGGCTGGTCCATCGGGACATCAAGCCCGAGAACCTGCTCTTGACGCGCAAGGGGCGGGCGAAGGTCGCGGACTTCGGGCTCTGCCGCGACCTGGGGGCGGACCGGCTTCATGTCACGCAGCCGGGCACGACGATGGGCACGCCGCTGTACATGAGCCCGGAGCAGGCCCAGGGAAAACCCCTGGACCACCGGAGCGATCTCTACTCGCTGGGCGTCACGTTCTATCACATGCTGAGCGGAGAGCCGCCATTCCGGGCCGATTCCGCCGTCGCGCTGGCGCTGAAGCATGTCAGCGAGCAGCCGGTCAGCCTGCGAGTTCGCCGGCCGGACATCCCTCTGGAGCTCGAGCGGTTGGTGCTCAAGCTGATGGCCAAGAGCCCGGCGGACCGTTACCAGTCGGCAGCCGAGATTCTGGCCGATCTGGCCAAGATCCGGGCCTCGCTGCAGCCGACTCTCGGCTCGATCGGCGATGAGAACGCGATCTCGCTGCCCAGAGTCGATGAGGCCGCCAAGGCTGGAAGCGGCAGCGGCGTGGCACTGGCCGCCACAACCGCTACGAGCACGCTTCCCCTGGTCACGAGCCGGCTTTACCGACCCAGGACGCTGCTGCTGACGGGTATGATCTTCGTGCTGGTGGGAGCCGCTCTGGGGTGGAGTGCCCGCCCGTCCGATCTGCCGGGTGGGAACCTTGTCGCCCGCAGGCCTCCTGGTCTGGCAATCGAGCCGCGCTGGGCCTTGATTCCCAGGCAGGATAGCGCCGAGGAACAGTACCGGTATGCCCAGCTCCGCGCTGTCGAGCTCGATCTGGTGGCGGCCTGGCTTGCCGTACCCGGGTTCCATTCGCATTCCCCGGAGTGGATGTCGCCGGCGTACCTTCAGCTTGCGCGGCGGCTTTACTGCCAGGGCGATCAAGATCGACTGTCGGCGTTCAAGGCAGAGCTCGTCGCCTGGCAAGTTGCCAAGACTCCCGACCAGGAGCTGGCGCGGATTATCGATTGTGCGCTCAAGCTGCTGAGCAAGGACCTCGACGGAGTGATCGACGGCATGGCGCGGATCGCCGGTCCGGACGAGCGTGCCAGGGCCGGGGCGCGCGATGAGCCCAACATCTACGATCCTGGGCTTCTCGAGTTCAGCGTGGAGATTCTCGCCGATGCCCTCAAGCTGGCTTCCCAGCCGGGCCCCCAGGCCTCGGAAATCAAGAAGGAAAAGCTGGTCGGGATCCAGAATCGATTGATCAGCTATCTGAGAAGGGTTCAGATGTCGGAATGGGCCAGTCGCCTAAAACCGCAAACGGAATAAGTTCTCGGGAGGGCGAGGCTCCTGCCGAGCCGCATTCCCGCCAGGCTCGGCGGATCACTCTTCGGGCGGTGCCCCCTCGCCCTCCCATGCTGTCAATTTGTTATCGTTTCTAATCGCCGCCGCTGTTTCGCGTCGTCCCGAGTGATCGCGTGTGGATTGGGAGCAAGGGTCATGGCTTTCTTGAAACGTGCCAACGGCGCCGCCTCCGGACAGATCATCGAGCTGAAGCAGGATCGGACCCTGATTGGCCGATCCCCCGAGCACTGTCACGTCGTGCTCGATCCCATCGGCGTGAGCCGCCGGCACGCCGAGATCTACCGCAAGGGAGACGACTACTTCCTGGCCGATCTCAATTCACGGAACCAGACCAAGGTCAATAACGGCAAGCTCTTCCCGGGCGCGGACCATCGATTGACTCCGGGAGACCGGATCAACATCTGCGATGTTGAATTTCTCTTTTATCACAAGCTGCCGACCGAAAGCGGACTGAAGGACAACGGCGAGATCGTGATCGTTGCCGACGGCGAGAGCGCGGACGTGCCCCACCTGCACACCCTGGACGCCGCGCGCTCCAGCGCGATGGCGAGCATGGTCAAGCCCGAGGTCAAGCTCAAGGCCATCCTGGAAATCGCCCGCGACCTCTCGACCGAGCTCGAGATCGACACGGTGGCCCCGCGCATCCTCGATTCGCTGATGCAGCTATTCCCCCAAGCCGAGCGGCTCTTCCTGATCATGGTTGATCCCCAAACCAGGCGCCTGGTCCGCAAGGCGTTTCGTTGCCGGCCCGCGCGGCGGGCCCGTTTCTGCTCGACGATCCCGGCCGACGAAGCCCGGGTAAGCATCAGCCGGTCGATCGTCAATCATGTTCTGGTCCAGAAGAAGGCCGTGCTCAGCCAGGATGCCTGCATGGACGAGAACCTGCCGACCAGCGCCTCGATTGCCGACCTCAAGATCCGCTCGGTGATGTGCGTACCCATGCTCACCCCCGACAGCCAGGCGCTGGGCATCCTGCAGCTCGATACCAGCGACCGCAAACAATTCCACCAGGAAGACCTGGACGTGCTCACCGCGGTGGCCAGCCAGGCGGCCATTGCGATTCAGAACGCCACCCTGCACGAGTCATTGCTGGAACGCGAGCGGCTCGATCGCGACCTGAAGCTTGCCGAGCAGGTGCAGAAGCGGTTCCTGCCACAGGCCGTGCCGGAGATTCCCGGCTTCGAGTTCTTCGCCCACTACGATCCGGCCTACGAGGTGGGCGGAGACTATTACGATTTCGTTCCGTTGCCGGGCGACCGTTGCGCCATCGCCGTCGGCGACGTCTCGGGCAAGGGGGTTGCCGCGGCGCTCATGATGGCCAAGTTTTCCGGCGACACGCGCTACTGCATCCTCACCAAAAACTCGCCCAGCGCGGCCGCCATCGAGCTCAATCACCTGCTCTTCTCCGCCGGCATCGACGAGAAATTCATCACCCTCAGCCTGAGCGTCCTCGACATCGGTAAGCGCAGCCTGGCGGTGAGCTCGGCCGGGCATCCGCCCATCATGATCCGTAGGGCCGACGGCAAGGTCGAGGAGGTGGGCGAGGAAATCGCCGGGTTCCCGCTGGGCATCATGCCTGGGTCGGACTACCGGCATCGCGAGGTCAGCCTCAATACCGGGGACGTCGCAGTCGTCTATTCCGATGGCGTGACCGATGCCCGGAATCGACGCGAAGAACTGTACCACACGCGTGAGAACCCGCGCCTGCTGCGGCGGGTGGCCGAGACCGCGGGCGGGCCGGAAACCGTGGGACGCGCCATTCTACAGGATATCCGCGAATACTCCACCGACCATGTCCAGGTCGATGACATCACCTTGGTTTGCTTCGGACCTGTCGCCCCGGCGGCTTCACGACCCGCGATCGCCTGAGGCGCTGCCCCGGGCGGGCCATCTTTCTTGATCTATTCCGTCGTCCGCGACCCCTCGCCATGTCGGTCAAGATCAATAACATTCGGCTGGAGCTCGATGATCCGGAGGAGGCCCTCCCCGCGCGCGCGGCCAGCCGCCTTGGCCTGGACCGCGCGGCCGTACTGCACTGGCGCATTCTCCGCAAGAGCCTGGATGCCCGGCGCCATGACGACCTCCATTTCATGTACGCGATGGAAGTCGAGGTGCCCGACCTCGAGGCCCGCCAGGTTCGATCCTGGCTGGATCCCGAGGTCCAGCCTTTTGTCCCCGAGCGATTCTGGTGGCCCGAACCCGGCTCGCGACCTTTGGACCACCGGCCCGTGATCATCGGCGCCGGCCCGGCCGGTCTGATCGCCGGCTACCTCTTGGCCGAGCACGGTTACCGCCCCTTGATCTTGGAACGCGGCCGTGCCGTGAAGGAACGCGTGGCCGACGTCCGCCGGTTCGACGCGGGGGGCGCGCTCGACCCGGAAAGCAACTATCTCTTTGGAGAGGGGGGGGCCGGCACCTTCAGCGACGGCAAGCTCACCTCGCGCAGTACCGGGCCCGACGTGCTGCGGATCCTGGAAATTCTGGCCGAATGCCACGGCAAGCCGTCCATCCTCTACGAGCATCGCCCCCACCTCGGGTCGAACCGGCTGCCGCTGATCGTGCGCACCCTGCGGCGCAAGTTCGAGCAGATGGGCGGGGAGATACGATTCTCGTGCCGGGTCGAGGACCTCGATCTCGAGGACGGCCGGCTGCGGGGTGTTTTGACCAGCTCGGGGCATTTTCCGGCCCAGGTCGTGATCCTCGCCATCGGCCACAGCGCTCGAGATACCTACGGCATGCTCCTGCGCCGCGGCGTCCCCCTCGAGGCCAAGCCATTCCAGCTCGGTGTCCGGATCGAGCAGCCCCAGAAGCAGATCGATTCGGCTTGCCACGGCTCCCGCTGCGGTCATCCCGCGCTCGGCGCAGCCGATTACGGCCTCTCGGTTCGCACCGGGAACTGCGACCTGTTCACGTTTTGTATGTGCGCAGGGGGCTATGTGATGCCCAGCGTCAGCGAACCCGGTTACTTCTGCACCAACGGCCAGAGTGAGTGCCGGCACGATTCCCCGTTCGCCAACAGCGGACTGGTCGTGACCGTCAACCCCGCGGAAACCGGAAGTTCCCATCCTCTGGCCGGCGTTCACTTTCAGCAGCGTTACGAACGCCTTGCCTATCTCGTCGCAGGCCGATCTTACGCCGCACCGATCCAGTGGGTCGGCGACTTCCTGCAGGCCCGGCCAAGCCGGGGCAAGCTTCCCTCGAGCTCTTGCCGGGGCACCGCCCCTACCGACCTGAACGGCCTCTTGCCCGAAAAGGTCACCGAGGCCCTGGTGCACGGTCTGCCAATCATGGACCGGCGGTTTCACGGGCTCTTCCTCAAGCACGCAACCCTGACGGGCCCGGAGGCCCGCGGCAGTTCGCCCGTGCGCATCCTGCGCGATCCGCTGGGCCGCCAAAGCCCCGGGATCGAGGGCCTTTACCCCTGTGGAGAAGGGGCCGGCTTTGCTGGCGGAATCATCAGCGCCGCCGTGGATGGTTTGCGCACGGCCCGAGCCATCGTCGCAGCCTATGCTCCGCCCCATTAAATGGCAACGGACTGAACACCGAGGGCTGAGGCAGAGTTCGTCTCCCGCGCAGACCAAGCAGCGATCGGTCAATTCTGATCAAAAAACAACACGAATCACAGAGACTCGGACGATTCGTGTCGAGACGGGCGGTCCCTGCATCACGCCGCCGTGGATTTGCTGCTTTTAGCGAACATAGCAATTATTCGTTGGACGAACTTCACTGGGCTTTTTAGCATGGCATGCAGGAACCAGGACTTTGGCAAACCAGGGCGATCCTCATGATCATTCAGTGTCCGAACTGTGGCTTTTCGGGCAGGGTCCCCAGCTCTGCCGTGGATAGTCCACACATCGCGAGATGCCCGAGATGTCAATTTCGCTTTGAGCTGCTTGCGCTTCTTGCCGGCCCGGACGTCGGGATGCTCGCGGAATCGGAGTCAGTCACTGGCCCCGGATCATCCTCGTACGAGCTCAAGGCGATTACCGAGACGCACTCGGTGGCTGACAGCCGTGATCCTTGGGAAAATGATGAAGAAGCAATTCCCTCCAACGGGAGCGGCGATGCACGAGTCGATCCAGCCCGAAGCTCTCTCTCGACGGCCGCGGCGCCTTGGGAAACACCATCGCCTTCCCTGGCCGTTTGGGACGCAGCAGGGGCGGAGCCCTGGTATTCTCGCGTGCTCCAGCTCTGGGGGATCGTGTTCCTTATCTGGGCGGCGATGATCGTGGCCCGCAGCCTGTTCCTTCAATTCGTCCCCGGAAGCGGACCGACGAGCCGCTCAGACGCCGTCTCCAGCGTGGTGTCGGTCTTGCTCCTCGTCCCCGGGGCCGCTGCCCTCTTCTTGCTGGTCGACCTGGGCCGCTACATCCGGGGACTTCGACCTCCAACTCCAAGAGAGGCGAGCGCACCATCCACTTTGGCAAAGCCCGTTGCGCTGAACTTGCGCCCGGGCCGATCCTGGAGCCGCCTCTTCCAGGCCGTATCCTCAGTCCGTTCCTGAACTGAAAATCGCGCAGTCACCGAGAGGAGTATGCCCGGGGGGATTTGAACCCTCAACCTTCGGCTCCGGAGGCCGACGCTCTATCCAGTTGAGCTACGGGCACGTTGATCAGTTCATTGCACCGACCCAGGGAACCCTTGTCAAGGCCTGGGGTGGGGCCGAACTGGCGCGGGAGCCAGGGTTCCAAGGATCAGCAAATGCTAGCGAAACGCCTTCAGAGCAGAGGCCTTGTCATGATCTTGCCATTTGTGAAGCTCGAGGAATCGCTGGGCAAGCCGGCAGAGGCCTGAGGAGGCTTGATCGCATGAGCTCACCGGGGACAATACGCGTGGCAGCCGTGCAAATTGACTCACGGCCCTGAAAGCGGAGGTTCAGACGGCGGAGCAGCGGTGGACTGGCGGGCTGGTGGGATCCGGCTCCTCGTGGTCGCGGCCTTGAGCACGGTGTCATCGCTGGCCCTTGCAGAAGCGGTGATGACCGGTTGCGCACCGGCCTGTCCCGCCGCGGCAACCGCTTCGGCGTCCTGGGCACGGTCAAGCTGTGCCAGGGCGCGGCGGGCCAGGGCAAGGCTGGGACGGAGAGCAAGGGCCTGGAGGTACTGCTGGCGAGCCAGCTCGACCTGGCCGGTTGCCGCGAGCAAGAAGCCGAGGTTGGCGTGGCCGATCGCATCACCACTGTACTGGCTGAGTAGCGGCAACGCCTCTTTGGTTCGGCCAGCAGCGGCCAGCGTCAGTCCCAGGTTGGTCTTGAGCTTGACGTCCTCAGGCGCGAGCCTCGAGCCGGATTTGAAAGTTCGTTCAGCATCGGCCCACCGCCCCTGGAGATAGTAGCTGTAGCCGGCGTCATTCCAGATCTTGGGATCCCTCGGGCTGAGCTTCAGGGCTTTCTTGTAGTGCATCTCCGCTTGCGCGAAGCGGCCCAGCCGGTCAAGTGCGTTGCCGATCCGGCGATGCGCCAGCGCCTCATCGGCTGATCGGGTCCGGCCGATACCCTTATGCTCACAAGCGGCCAGCGCCTGCTGGTATTCCGCCAGGGCCGCTTCGAAGTTCCCCTGGCTCTCGAACACGCGACCAAAATCGATATGAACGTGGATTCGTTGATCCTGGGTGACGTCCTTGCGGAATTCGTTGGGATCATGGGCCTTGGTCAGATCGACCGCGACCGTTCCCGGCGCGAGGGCCTCGGGCGCGGCTGGCGGGCTGGGATCCTGTTCGGTTTTCTGACTCGGCGGACCTGCTTGGCCGCTCGCCGAGAGAACCAGGGTCGAGATCACCGCGACGCAGGACAGAAGGGCCAGCCCCCATCGGCAGTGGTCAAGGGATGGCCCGATCGTGAGAGAGGCATTTCGACTTCTTGAATTTCTCATGTTATTGACCTCCCCCGGTACTGTAGGCGTAAGCTGCCGACTGGGGTGTCGGTGGATACGCCAGCCCGGCCTGCTGGCTGCGCGTGAGAATGGTAGTGAAGTTGTTACCGGCCTCGGCACCCATGGCTCCCGGATAGGGAGAGGGACCGATGACCACGCGCTCCGGGATGATCGGCCGTCCGGCCATTTGCATGGTCACCAGCACGGCCTGGCGACGAGCTTCCGCAAGCCCGGGCTCATCCGGCGTCCACTCGATGACCACCGGCCCCAGCCACCCTCCGAGCCGGGAATACATGAGGTTGAATCGCGACGCTCCCGTGGGAGAGAAGCGATCGGTGCCGGGAAGGAAGTCGCTCCTGTACAGCGTGAACCGGTGAGGATCCGCCTTGGCCACTTGCATGGTCATCTGCTCCGTCACGTAATAGCCAAGCGGGGGCTCGATGAAGTTCTCGGGATAGCCAATCCACTTGTCCTGCAGGGCATGGGCCGAATGGTGAATCCACCGGTGCAACAGTCCCGTGCGCTCGCAAGCCTGGGAAGGCCCAGGAGAGACCTCGGGCGGTTGAGCCCAGACGCTGCCGGCGATCAAGCCCGTGGCCATCGCCAGGCCGGACCACCAGGAAACCCGGATTCGATCGTGACGCATCACCATCTCCCTTGAACGTTCCCCCCGCGTGCGTGCCGTGCCGTCCGCCGGCCCTGCGGGGTCAATCGGGTTTGGATCGCACGACGCAGCGGATCCGGACGGAGACCGCGGGCGGTTCGTGCACGCAGATAAGATCAATCGGCATAGCCGTGGGGTCCAATGACCCACTGCCGCTCGCTCTGAAAGTGCTTCATCAGCCGGAGCGGGTCCTGATCCGCGACGGTAGCGCGGAACTCCCGTCCTAGCTTCCCTTCCATGCGGCCGAGCAAGTAAAACTCCGCATCGTTGGGCTGATAGACCCGGTCGCCGGGCGCTTCGGTGACCTCGTGCTTGTCCAGGGGCGCAACCAACTCCGGCGTTACCAGGATGATCGTCTCTTCCTCACGGCTCTCGACGTCATTGGAGCTGAACCAGGGCCCCACCAGCGGGAGATCACCGAGACCGGGGATCCGAACCGTGGTGGCGGTGGTCAAGAGCTGGATCAGGCCGGCGATGGCGAGGGTCTGTCCCTCCCGGAGCTCAACTACGGTCCGGGCGCTCCGCTCGTCGATCGCCGGCACTCGACCTCCGTTGACTGTCGTTCCCTCGGGGAAATTCAACTGGCTGATGACCGGTTCGACATCGAGGCGGATCACGTCGTTGGGGAGAATTTGGGGGATGAAGTTCAGGATGGTTCCGAACCGGCGGAATTGGATCGTGACCACCGCCGTACCCCCAGGAATCGACGAGCTCTGGGGGACGGGGAAGGGGAAATAGCCGCCGCTCAGGAATCGCGCGGGCTGACCGTCCAAGGCCATCAGGTTCGGCTCGGCGAGGATCTTGGCCAAGGCATTACTGCGCAGTGCATTGATGAACAGGGAGAAATGCCCCGAGTCGAAGATGCCAAAGAGCTGGCCGACGGGGCTGTTGGATGCGGTTCCCGTGGCGTTGAACGTCGAGGTCACCGGCGAGAGGAAGCCGATGGGATTGGCCGCCCCTGTGGAATGGCTGGCGGTGCCGGTGCCCGACACCGAGGCGAGCTGGCCGACCGTGGAGCCTATGATCGATTTCCCTTTGGTATCGAGCCAATTGATTCCGAGCTGCCGGATGGCCGTGCGGTTGAGCACAGCGATCTTGACGTGCAGCAACACCTGTCGGGGCCCAGGAATGATGACTCGATTGATGATGGTCAGGCCTGCAGCGGCTCCGCCCATCCCGCCAGCCATCCCGCCAGCACCACCCGCCATGCCACCTCCGGCTCCCCCGGTCGCTCCGCCGCCGCCCATCATGCCGCCCATCGTCATTCGGAAGCCTGGACTCGTCCGGATGGCAGCCTGAACGACCTGGAGGATGTCGGACATCATCTTGGCGTCGGGCACCTGGCCATCGAGGATGATCTGGCTACCGACCTGGCGGACCTTGACCTGGGCACCAGGGAATGCCTGGTTGACTCGCGTCTCCAGCTCCTTTGAGTCCACCGTGACCCGGACGAGGAAGGAAACGGGGCGATTGCTCTCATCCCAGAGGGTCAAGCTGGTGGTGCCGAACGACTTACCGGTGACGTTCAGGAGCCGCGCTTCCGGCTGATCGGCCAACAACTCCACGTCGGCGACCAGCGGGTTGGAGACCACCACACGCGTCAACGTTCGCTTGGTCTGGATGACCTTGCATTCGCCCGCGACGAGGGCGATCTCGGCCTCTGGCTCCTGGATCTTCAACTGTCCTTTGATCGATCCGTCCTTCCAACTCTCGATTAGGTTGGACACATCCCCGGCAACCTCGTCGTAGGTCCGGCGCGGAGTTGGGCCGGGGGGACGCGCCGGAACCAGGCCAGTCGAGTCACGCCGGAGCTGGATCAGCTTGGGCCGCGATGCGGCAGGGGTTTGCCCTTGAAGCTGACCCGGCAGTGGTTCGATCGGGATGACCCTGGGAATCCCCTGACCCGGAGCGGGAGGTGGGGGAACCGCGCCCTGTCGTGGCAGAGGAAACTCTACCGCTTCGGCGGGAACGGCAGCCGTCGGTCCGGCCGACGAGCCACCAGGCCGTTGCGGCGGTGTCGGCGACGGCGGCGGGATGGTGATGATCTTGGCGTCCTGGGTCTGAGCCTCGGCACGACTACCTGCCGTGAGTAACAATCCCGACACGGCCAGGATAAGCAGCAAAGGCCAGAACCAAGATCGCGGTCCAGTTCGGCCGTTCCGGGTCTGGTAATCGGTCATCACTGACAAGCCCCTGGCCTGCTTCGGCACTGTAAACCTTGGAATACAGGATATTTAGGTCGTCGAGCCCGCACCGACAGGCCTTCAGTCAAGAGCGTTGGTAGGGAAGTTGTCGATTGTTATGATTGGCCAGGTCACACGGGTTCTGTCGCATAATTCGGCATTTTGAGCGACGACTCTTGATTCGGATCGGGGAAGAATTTGGCTGTGGGATCTTGTCGGCAGCGAAGCGGAGAATCCAATTCACAATAGGTTAGGTTACGCACGGCCTGTACAAGCTCGGGTTCAAATACTGACAGGCGAAGATGAGACGGGAATGAGAACTCCATGAGGGCTACGCCGGCCGGTTCTGTCCCCTGGTCTTTCAGATTGAGGAGTTCCACGCCGAGAAGAGCGCCGGAACGACCGAGATCGATGCCCGCTTCAGGTTGCGGGTGCTGGTCAGAGGCCGCCACGGCGAGGGGCCGATATGGAGCATGCTCCTGGAACGAAGCTTTGTCCGCGGGCCCGATGGCATGTTGCTCCTGGAACGAAGCTTTGTCCGCGGGCCCGATGGCATGTGGTATCTCAACGAAGGAACTCTGGCCGATCGAACGCCTGCCCCGTGAGAACCATGCCGAAGTTCGCGCAGACGCTGCTTCTCAACCCGAATCCCCCGCCTTCCACCATCGCCACCGGAATGCCAGATAGCTGATCCCCACGAAAACGAGGCTCAGCGGGGGGTAAATCGCCAGGAATATGGCCCACACGGGCAAGGCGAGATTGCGCGTGAGCTGGATCAATACCGGCGGTGGGACGTGCAGCGAGTGGCCGGTCCAGTTCTCGATGCGGCCGGTGTGCATGGGAACGCTGAGGGCGGCCGAGAATGGGCTGGTGACCGTGATCGCCGCCAGTCGTCCAGGCGTGAACGACTGGTCCTGGCTAATCCCTTCGAGATACCAGCTCAGTCCCATCGGCAGCACGAAGAGGACCAGCAGGGTCAGGTAGGTCAAGATCATGGCCGTCGAGGTGCGCCGCACCAGCGCCGAGCACATCAGGCCGACTGACGATGTGGCCAGACAGGTTGTGGCAATGATCAAGAGGAAAACCAGCAGCGTCCAGAACCGATACCTCAACTCCTGAAGTAGGATGTAGGCCAGCAGCAACTGCTCGGTGAGCAGGAAAGTCAAGACAGTCGAGACCCGGAGAGCGGCGACCAGCTTCGCCAGGATGATTCGCCCCGGTGTGAGCAACGTGGTCAAGAGCAAGGCGAGGGTTTGCCGCTCACGCTCCTGGGTGATGCTGCCGGACGAGAACACCGGCCCCACGAGAAGATTGAACGTCAGCACGTAGGCCACGTAATACGGCGCCCTGTCCGACCACAAGAACAAGAGCCCGGCCATCAAGGGAATTGACAGCAGCATACTCACCTGGATCACGACCCGCAACATCAGCGTTCCCTGGCTGAAG
This sequence comes from Planctomycetaceae bacterium, assembly GCA_019237095.1. Classification (GTDB taxonomy): domain Bacteria; phylum Planctomycetota; class Planctomycetia; order Isosphaerales; family Isosphaeraceae; genus Aquisphaera. The sequence continues at coordinate 18,601 of JAFAHT010000077.1, read as the reverse complement.
ATCTCGCTCCGCAGCTCCTTCTCCAGGACGGGGTTGGCTCCGTCGGGCATGAGATCGACGCGCTTGGCCGGAGCAAACAGCTTGTCGGGGAAAAGGTCACGGTCGATCACGACACCGATCGCGTACTTCATCTCCTCTTCCTCATCGACGACGTCCTTGCCCTCGCTGCCGACGTCCGGGGGATGAAGCAGCCGGCGATTGATCAGAATCTCCAAAACCGTCCAGAGTGCAAGGCACCAGGGGGGGAGGATGGCAATCGAAACGAAATCTCGGATGACGACATCCTCAGTGCGGGTCAGTGCGACGCAGAGCAGAGACAGGGGCAGGGTCACCAGGTAGCTGACGACCAGGGCCGAGCTGGTGCGGCGGAAATAACTCGAGCAAGCCACGCTCAGCAAGCCGAAGGTACCCGCGGCCAGGATCAGCACCAGGTAGCTGCGCGTGATCTCCGAAAGCAGCAGCCCGCCCAGCAAGTAGCAGAGCATCATCAGGGGAAGGCTCGAGAGAATCAGGATCACCAGGTACGACAGCGAGCTGAGCAGCTTGCCGACCAGGATCGTGCCCGGCCGCAGTGGACTGGCCAGAAGCATCTCGTAAGTCTTCCGCTCCTTCTCGCCGGTAATGCTCCCCGCGGCGAACGTGGGAGCCATGAGCGACACGAGAAAGAACTGCCCGAGGAAGAAGATGTCAAAGAGGCGCCGGGCCACCCCCGGGCTGACATGGCGCGTGCCGTCCTCGCCAGCCGGCCAGTAAAAGTAGACCAGCGCGCCCAAGGCCGAGACATAGAGCAACTGAAGCACGAAGGCGCGAGGCGACCGCAACGTGACAAGCAATTCGCGTGTCAATACAGGATTATCGCGAAGAAACATGATGTTCTGTGAATCCTGGTGAAACGTTGACGCGAACCTGGAATGGCCGGCGGCCTAGCTCACGATTCCCTTGGTGATCATCATGAAGACCTCCTCGAGGCTGAGCGGCTCTTCGGCGAACGACTGGACTGTGATCCCGGACTGGATCAGCCGCCCGAGCAGACGGGCCATGTCGTCATCGCGTCCCTCGAACTCGGCGCTGACCGTGTGGTCATAGGTTTCCACCAGGCGGATCGAGGGATCGTCGCGAAGGATGGCCGCGGCGCGGTCGGTGGTCTCGTCGAGCAGCCTCACCTTGAGAACCCGGTGCGACCGGATCTGCTGCTGAATCTCCTGGATGCTCCCCGCCGCCAGCAGCTTGCCCCGCTCGATGATGCCGATCGACGTGCAGAAGTCGGCCAGCTCCGAGAGGATGTGGCTGGAGATCAGGATTGTCTTCCCCATCTTCCGCAACTCACCCAGCAGTGCCTTCATCTCCAGGCGGGCCCGGGGATCGAGGCCCGAGGCTGGCTCGTCGAGGATCAGCACGGGCGGGTCATGGACCAACGTTTTGGCCAGGCAGAGCCGCTGCTTCATGCCCTTGGAGAGACCGTTGACATAATCGTCCTTCTTGTGAGTCAGGTCGAGCAACTCCAGCACTTCGCCGATGATCTTCTTGCGCGAGACCCGGGGGATCTCGTAGGCCACCGCGAAGAAATCGAGGAACTCCCAAACCTTCATGCCATCGTAGACGCCGAAGTCGTCGGGCATGAAACCGATCACGCGGCGGACGGCCATCGGGTCGGCCGTCACCGAGTGGCCGCAGATCCGTCCCTCGCCCGAGGTCGGGCGCAGCAGCGTGGCCAGGAACCGGATCGTCGTGCTCTTGCCCGCGCCGTTGGGACCGATAAACCCGAAGATCTCTCCCTTGCCAATGGAGAAGCTGAGGTCGTCGACGGCCACGAAATCGCCGTACCGCTTGGTGAAGTTGACCACCTCGATCATGCACCATCCCTCTTCCTACGCGATCGCCAGCAGATGAAGCCGAACGGCCCGAGAAAGCTCGAGAAACCCTTCCACTTCCGCCATCAGCAACCCACCGAGATCCGCGGACCGAATTCAACGCCCCACGGTCCGCCCTTGCACTCGCCGCCGAGCTCGGTCTGCGCTGGCGGGCTGGACCCACCCCGGCGAGCTGCTTTCCTTACTTGTCCGCGACAGTGCTTCGGAAGTGACTGCTTTCGCCTCACTCGCGGCCCGGACATTGTAGCGCGGTCCTTCAGGTGAAGGTGGATTCCCGTACCGCAGATGAACCAGCACCGCCGTCATGCCACGATGGCGGTCGAGCGCCGGCTCGAAAGTCTGACCGCCGATCGGCTGCGGGTTCCAGGCGACTAGCCTCAGCTCGCCGGAGTTCTCAGGCCGATCCTCCCAGTTGCGGCGCAGCTCCGCCAGAAGGGGGGCTGGATCGGGTCCGTCGTGCCCCTCGACCCGGTCGGGGACAGGCCCCGGCTGTTTCTCGCCCAGCTCGACGGAGGCCCCCGCCGCGATGGTCCCCAGATAGGTTTCCCGGCGCTGCCCACCCCCTGGGAAATCAACCAGGACCGCATCGCGAAGTTCGAGCTCACTACGGTTGACAACCGTCCGTCGAGCCTGGTCTTCCTCGAGGACGATCGGACCGGAGAGCCCCAGCATCTGCTCGCCACGAAACATGGCCAGGCTCCGAGGCTGCACCGAGAAGTTCTGAAGCGCGGGAACCGGGTACGATTGCCAGACCGCCGTGGTCACATCCTCGCCGCCGATCGATCGCTCGTTGTTAAACGGCAGCGCCACCGCGGTCGGCTCGTTGGGATAGGCAATGGCGTACTTGGCGCGGCCGGTTGTGTACAGCGCGGCGAACCTGCTGAGATGGGCCCGGGGATAGGCCCCTTGCACTTCGAGCAGATCGATCTCGTCGCAGGCGGAGTCGTAGCCCATGTCATAAGCGGCCACGCGCTCGACACCGATCGCGAAACCCAGGGCCAGAAGGGGCACGACAATCCAGGCCCATTCCCGGCGATTGAGCAGCAGCCCGCAGATCAGCCAGTTCAGCGGCACCAGCGCGAGGATGTAGGCCAGGATGACCTTGAGCACGAATTGCGAACTGGGAACGGTGATTCCCGACGCCTTCTCGAGCGTGTCGCGGCAGAGTTGCGGCAGCGCTGTCGTGTCGCGCCATTCGGCCACTCCGATGCGGCCAAGCGCGGTCTCCTCGGCCGCGGTCGGCGGCGACCCTTGGTTCGCGGGCTGGACGAAGGCGGACGGCGCGCCATACCGGCCGTTCGGCATCGGAATCTGCCGGGCGGCCAGGTTGGCCCTGACCCTCATCGCATCGGCCTCGGCGCCGGCATCCCGGCTGGTGATGCGATACCAGCTCAGATCGGGACCTTCCAGTTGCGCGGCCGGCGGCCTCATGCCAAAGGCGCTGAGCGCCGCAGCCGAGGCGGCCTCTTCGGGACGGCGCAGCACCACGCGCCGGATCAACGTATCAAGGCCCGGCCATGATACGAGCGACGGGTCGGTCGGGTTGATCGTAAGCATGGTGATGCGCCCGCGCCCCACCCGCGCCTCGACCGCCAGCAGATGGGGGCTTCCTGCCCCGAGCGGAATCGTCGAGGCCCCAGGATGGGGCCGCAAACCAGTCACAAAAATGGGGCGCCCCTTGGGTGGCTGGATGGGCACCCACTGTTTGTAAGGTCCTCCCAGGAACGGCGCGGGTTCTGGATTGACTCGCGGGTTCGTCGCATCCTGCTCGAGCGGAATGGCTTGCAGAACGGAAGGAGGATAAGCCTCGGCCAAGGGCTTGAGCTCCGCTTCCCCCAGCAACGCGTTTTCACCCGTTGGCTCCGCCGGCAAGTAGTTGCCCAGAAAGCTCTCACGGAAAATCGAGTAGGTTGGCCCGGCGCCACCGATCAGGACAAGCTGCCCACCCCAGTGCAGCCAGTCGAGCATCGCTTGCTGATGCGAGACAGGCAATGAATCGGGAGGCAAGCCGTCCCAGATGACGTGGCTGATCGGCGCCCATGTGAGCGGATGCGGCGAGAGGAACGGCTTGTCAGCTTCTTCCGGCAGGACCATGCGGTAGTAGCGCTGGAGCTCGAGCGCGATTGGGTCTTCGCGGTCCGACACAGCGGGAACGCACGAAGGCAGTCGGTTCCATGTCGCGTACTGGTTGGCTGATTCCTTGCTCAACACAACCACCAACATCTGGTGCGGCGGCAGTAGCCGCACGGGCACCTGCCAGAGTTCGTTGTAGCGGATCGCGCCGGGTTGCAGCAGCTCGAGGTTCAGCTCCTTCTCCCTGGGAAATTGGGGAAGCATGGTCTGCATCCCCAGCCGCGAGCTCTGCTCCTTGACCAACCGGGCCTCTCGGGCATAGATCACTTCCTGCGGCATTCCCGGCAGCGCCACTGGAAAGAACTGAAGGCTCCCCTCGTAATCCTGGTAGTTGGCCCGCACATCCAGGAACACCGTGCTCCACTGGTAAGGTTTCATGAACGGCAGCACGTCGAACGGGGCCACCTGCGATCGAAGGAATTCGAACGGCGCCCGCGATTTGTCCTTCTCCAGCTTCTTCTTGAGCGCATCCGGATCGCTGAGGATCTGTAGCCGCTCTTCGTCCAACGACGAAAGCTGGGCCAGGGCCGACCCGGGAATCGCCGCACCCAGCATGCCGGCCAGCAAGATCATGAGCGGCCACTGCCAAGGAAGTGTCTTCACGAGAAGTGCACCATTAACCGTGAGCACGTCAAGAAAGGGCGGAACGACGGGACAGATCGAATTCCTTCATCGATCAAACAAAGAGTCTAACACTCATCGAACCGGGCCGAAAGATCGGCGAACTGCCCGTCACCCGGCTCGCCCCACCGTTCAGGTCAATCCACGACAATTGTAATACGAATCATGCGGCTTGGGAAGGCAAGCGGTTTCCTGCCGCTTGACCCGCATCCAACTGCAAGCGAGAGCCACGTTGAGATGGTCGTCGATCGCAGAGGAGATCTTCTCATCGCCACCACTGGCTACTGACCACTATTCTCTCGTCACTGGCCACTGTTCTCTCGCCACTCCCTCTTGCTCAGGTCATTGGCTTGCGAATCGAACGTACTTGTGGCACTGAACGCAGTTCATGGTCAGCTTGACGTAGGCCAGGGTCGCTCCGTCGATATTGCCCTGTTTGGCAGCCTTGACGAGATCGTCAGTATAGCGCTGGAATTCCGAGGTCAAGACCACGTAATCGGTGGCGTTGGGAATCATCGGGACTTCCCACGCGGCCGCCTGGCTCAAGACCTTCAGCGCCTTGGCATTCTTCTCGATCATGGGATACTGCTCGAGCGCCAGCCCTTCGAGGACATTCTTGGAGAATTCGAGCTTCCGACGCATGTATGCGATGCGGTCTTGCTTCTTCTGCTGGCTCGCCCGGCCTGTTGACAGGGCGGGAACGAAGGGCAGGCTGGCAAGTGCCAGGACGGCCGCCGTCACGATCGGTCTCATTCCTCTGAAGCGACTCATGGTTCCTCGATTCGTTCGCTATCATCCCTCTCGCATCAGGCCGGCTCGACCTTCGGCTGTTCGTAGCCATTGCGAAAAAAGAGCCTCGCTCTCACTTCGGTTCTAATGGCGCCCTGCGCGGCAAGCAAGAGAGAGGCGGCCACGCCGACTCGGTTTGGTAGCCCTTGCGCTTGGCTCGAAGCGGCCCGGACCATAACATGGAAACCGATTCCGCCGGATCGGCGGCCGACTCAACTCGGGGGAGAGAATCCCCCGGTTCCGGTCGAATTCGACGTGCCCTCGCAAGCCACCGCCGACGGCACGCTCACCTTGACCTGGCGCCAGGAGCCCGGCAAGGGTACCAACGGCCAGGGTTGCCAGGTGGCCGAGGTGTGGTTGATCCGGAAGTGATGAAAGCCCTACACAGCGAGAATCGATCCATGACTGTTCACGACAAACCGTCCCCGAGCTGGCACTCCGAGGCTCTGAGTCTTCCCGCTCGCTACTACATTGACCCCGCCAACCATCAGTCCGAGCTGGAGCGATTCTTCCTGGGCATGTGGATCCACGCCGGTCGGGCCGACCAGATTCCCGTAAGTGGTGACTACGTGCTCCGCGACGTCGCCGGTGAGAGCTTGATCGTCACCCGCGCCGACGATGGAGCAATCCACGCGTTTTACAACGTTTGCCGCCACCGCGGCACCCGGCTCTGCGAGGCCGCCGAGGGCTCCTTTGACGGGTTGATCCGCTGCCCCTATCACGCCTGGGCCTATGACCTATCCGGCCGGCTCGTGGCCGCGCCCCAGATGCATGATGTGCCAAACTTTCGCATCGAAGACTACCCGCTCGCGGCCGTCGCCCTCGGACTTTGGGACGGCCACATCTTCCTGAACCTCGGTGAATGTCCCCGGCCGCTGGCCGAACAGCTCGGCGTCCTGGCCGACAAGTTCCGCGCCTGGGGCATGGAGCAGCTCCGCTTGGGCAAGCGGATCGTTTACGACGTCGCCAGCAACTGGAAGCTGATCATTCAGAACTACTCCGAGTGCCTCCACTGTCCCGGGGTTCACCCCGCGCTCCAGCGCCTATCCCACTTCCTGAGTGGCCAGAACGAGCCGGCCCACCCATCGTATCTCGGCGGCCGGATGGATCTGCGGGAAGGCATAGGAACCCTGTCCATGGATGGTCAGCTCACTGGCGCCTGCCTGCCTGGCCTTTCGGTCGACGACCACCGCCGGGTCTACTACTACACCGTCCTGCCGAACCTCCTGCTCAGCCTGCATCCCGACTATATGATGACCCACACCCTCTGGCCTCGCGCCCTGGACCGGACCGAGGTCGTTTGCGAGTGGCACTTCCACCCCGAGGCCATGGCAAACCCGGGTTTCCGTCTCGACGATGCCGTGTCGTTCTGGGACATGACCAACCGCCAGGACTGGCACGTCTGCGAGCAGATGCAGCTTGGCCTCAAGTCCCGCGCCTACCGCCCCGGTCCCTACTCCCGCCGCGAGGATCTACTGCACGCGTTCGACCAGTTGATCCGGTCTGAGGAACAGTCAAGCACCCCATAGCTAAAGCTAGGGGCTCGTCGGAGTAGGGTGCTTGCCACACCCCAAACAACAGGTCAAGAGCTTAAATTCGGCTGCTCATGGGATCCATCGTCGCCGATGGCCTCGACAGGGCATTCTTCCATGGCCGCCAGGCAGGCGGTTTGCTGGGCGGGGTCCTGGGGCTGGTGATGGACGTAACTGTGGCCCTCGGCGTCGTTGCGCCGGAAGTTCTGGGGAGCCGTTTCGCGACAGAGGTCGCAGTCGATGCAGGTGGCATCCACATAGAACTGTCCGGCGACATTTTCCGGTAGTTTCTGGGTGAGGTCGGCCATGATTGGAATCAAATTGACATGATGATGGTGTAAACAGCGAATCAAAAGCCTACGCGTCGATCTCCTCGTCGTTCCGGATTTTGGATTCCGCATTCGCTTCCTGCTGCCTGGCCTCCCAGTAATAGAGAAAAAGCAGGCAACTGAAGAAGACTGCGAAGACACTGATCAGGCAATCGCAGGCGTCGGCGGCCAGGACTTGGTTCTGCAAGCCGGCGAGGTCCAGTAGTTTCGCCAGCGAAATCGAAAAGGTCATGATGAGCGCGATCGAGACCGCCCCCGCCCGGAAGATCAGGAGTCCCTTGCCCCATGTGAGCTGCGAACTGCGCTGGCGAGCGACCCTGGTGCCGGCGCCCTCGAGGACCACGACCTCGTCGATCAGGCTGTAACGGACCGCCAGGACGAGCCCCGGAACAATCAGCGCGACGATGCCCAGACCCACCAGCAGACCGGCCACGATCCGGGCCCCGAATAGGCGGCCCCAGTGGTGCAGGCCTGCGCGCATCGCCTCGAGGTAGGACGTCTTCTCGCCCGCCATCCGGGCTGCCAGGGCCGTGATGATGCCGGCGGAGTAGATCGGCCCGAAGACAATCTCGACGAGGTTGCCCAGTTGCAAGGCCGTCAGCGAATCTGCCTGATTGGGATTTCCGGCTATCGCCATGTCGATCAGCAGGTGGCCGGGGACCCAGATCGTCAGCACAAGTGCGGCGAAGAGTGGAAGCTGGCCAAACAGCAGCCGGAAGGCCATGACCATCTTGCCGCCAAAGCTTGCTGGGATGGGGGGCTGGCTGCGGCCATCGCCCAGCGACGACCTCGGTGGCGCATAGGGATTCTCAAGATCGAGATCCGATCCGTGCGGCAGATCCCGATCGAGCGTGAGCTTTCCACCACAGTAGGGGCAGACCCCGGCGCCCGCGGACAACTGGCCGCCGGTGAGCAGGGCTCGGCAGGACGGGCATTCCCTGTAGCTGCTCATGAAATGGCCTCGAGCGGGGGGTGCGCTGCGACCGACCGCCTACACCGACTTGGCGTTGATCCAGGGCATCAGGGCGCGCAGCCGCTTGCCGACCTGTTCAACCGGGTGCTCGCGCTCGAGCCGCTTGGTGGCGTTGAAGACCGGGCGGTTGGCCTTGTTTTCCAGGATCCATTCCCGTGCAAACTGCCCGCTGCGGATCTCCTGGAGGATCTTCTTCATCTCGCCGCGGGTCTGTTCGTTGACGATCCGCGGGCCGCGGGTGTAATCGCCATACTCGGCCGTGTTGGAGATGCTGTAGCGCATGTAGTTGAGTCCGCCCTGGTACATCAGGTCGACGATCAGCTTGAGCTCGTGCAGGCACTCGAAGTAGGCGCTCTCGGGCTGATAGCCGGCTTCCACCAGGGTCTCGAAGGCCATCTTCACCAGGGCGCTGACGCCGCCGCAGAGGACAACCTGCTCGCCGAAGAGGTCTGTCTCGGTCTCCTCGGCGAAGGTCGTCTGTAGTACACCCGCGCGGGTACCGCCAATTCCCTTGGCATACGCCAGCGCCAGGGCCTTGCCCGCCGGCGAGCAGGTCTCGGTCGTGGCGATCAGGCAGGGCACGCCGCCGCCCTTGGTGAACTCACTACGGACCAGGTGGCCGGGCCCCTTGGGTGCCACGAGTGCACAGTCGACGCCCTCGGGCGCGACCACCTGTCCGAAATGGATGTTGAACCCGTGCGAGCAGAGCAGCAGGTTACCGGGTTTGAGGTGGGGCTTGATGTCCCGGGCGTAGATGTCTCCCTGAACCTCGTCGGGCAAGAGAATGTTGATCAGGTCGCCGGCCTTGGCGGCCTCCGCGGCGGAGACGGGCGTGAACCCGTTGCGAATGGCCATCTCGTGGTTGGCCGAACCGGGCCTCTGCCCGACCACGACGTCGCATCCCGAGTCGCGCAGGTTCTGGGCCTGGGCGTGTCCCTGGCTGCCATAGCCAATGATCGCGATGGTCTTTCCCTTCAGCAGCGAGAGATCGGCGTCCTGGTCGTAATACATCTGGGCGGTCATCAGCGTTCTCCTGGGCAGCTTTTGGCTCGGTGGACAAAAAGACCCGGGACTGAAGCGATCAATCCCGGGCACCAGACCAGTAGGGGAGCGTGCAACCCCCTCGTCTTAGAGTTCGGAATGGCCGTGGACCGACGGCTGGTCGTCATCGATCTCGGCCACGGGCTGGGCCGGCGCCTCTTCCGGGCCTTCGTCTTGGTGCCGCGTACCGCGTACCAGGGCGATCCGGCCGGTGCGAGCCAGTTCAAGGATCTCGTAGGATCGCACGGCTTCGATGAAGGCCTCGATCTTCTTCTCCTGGCCCGAGATCTCGATCATGAGCTCCTCGGGACTGACGTCGACGATCCTGCCCCGGAAGATCTGCACCAGCGCCTGGATTTCCGGGCGTTCGGCCGCGGGGACCCTGATCTTGATGAGCATCAGGTCGCGCTCAACGTAGTCTTCACGCGAGATGTCTTGGACCTTGACCACCGGGATCAGTTTCTCGAGTTGCTTGCGCACCTGCTCGAGGTGACGGTCGTCGCCCTTCACGACCACGGTAATTCGCGAGAGCCGGGGTGCCTCTGTCTCGCCCACGGCAAGACTGTCGATGTTGAAGCCCCGAGAGGCGAACATGCCCGAGACTTGCGCCAGGACACCTGGCTGGTTTTGCACGAGCGCCGAGAGGACATGGCGGATCCGGCCGGTCTGGGAGGATTCCCTGGCCGGTGCGGTGGACGAACTGAAACCTTGACCCGCTGGAGTCGACATCGACGCTCCCTCTCATGCCGGCCTGGCCGCGCGGTCTACGCTAGCGCGGCCGCCATTCTCGAGCACAACCATCAAAGAATTTACGATTTCAAGGCAAATGAACGCAAGGGCCTAGCGGGCGAAGTGGCCGCCCGCAATTGCCCCGGTTCAGGGCTGAATCGGCGGCAGGGAATTGGGGAACGAGGGTGAGCCGCCGGGGAACGAAGGCGTGCCGCCACCGGGCGGGTTCGCCGACTCGGCCTTCTTCGGCTTCACCAGGGCGGCCCGGTCGAGGTTAATCGAGCGGAAGCTGTCGCCCGGCGTCACGTAGTACCAGGCCGCGAACCGGTCGGTCAGCTCGGCAACCCGCTTCTTGCCGTCGGCGATCTTCTTGTCGTAGTCTTTCTGCTCGCGTTCGGCCCGTTCCTTGGCCTCCTTCCGCTCAGCAAGATACTTGGGATCGTTCGGGTCGGGAGCAAACGGGTTGGCCGGCATTTCGAGCGGCTGGCCAGGCTTGGCGGCCGGCTGTTCCTTCTCCTTGTCGTCATCGGTCTTGGGCTTGGGGATAAGGGTCGGATCGAACGCTACCGTGACCATCACGAAGCGGTTCTCCGTGGTGCCTTCTGCTTTCTTGGTCTTCTCCTTCTCCTGGGATCCGGTCTTCTCGCTCGCCTTCTTCTCGGCTTCGTCGGGAGTACCCGCGGTGAGCTCATCGCCGGTACTGAAGAACACCTCACCGAACCGGAGAGTGTAGACGACCCCCTCGTCAGTGTAGACGCGGACATCGCCCTGGTTGGAAAGAAGCTGTCCGTCCTTGGTCATGTAGAATCCCTTGCTCTGCAACGAGGCGACAGTCGTGGCCGTGAGCTTGATACCCTCCTTGTCGTTCTGCTTCAGGTCCCTGGTGAGCCCGGCGGGCTTGGTGCGAACCCCGACAATCTTGAGGTCGGCCAGGGCGTCGGTCAGGGTTCGCAGCTTGTCGCTGTCGAGCTCCTGGTCGGCGGACAGTCCGGCCATCGTCCACGCCGCGCTCGCATCCTTGCGGTCGATGTCCAGCACCTCGCCGCGCTGATAGCCTTGTTCGAGGTTCACCTTGTAGTTGTCGAACTCGATCTTGCGGATGCGGCTGGCTTCGAGCTTGAGCAGGTTGGTCTCGATCCAGTCGGCAAACCGGGTCGAAGGCTCGGCCTTGACCTTGACCCCGTAAGTTCGCTTCTGGCCGGGCACGCGCACGTAGACCTGGCCGGTCTTGTCCTTGACCTCGTTGCCGATGATGAAGTCGGCGAGGACCTTTTCCGAAGAGTCTCTCAGGGTAATCCGCTTGCCGCGGCCCTTCAGGGTGGTGGTCTTGGTGTCGAGCGGGTCGATCACTCCCATCTCCTCCTGGTCCTCGGCGCGGTCCGAGCGGATCGTGTCCTTGGCCAGGTCCATGACGGCGGCCGCCGTCTTCGATAGGCGGTCGCGGGCATCGGCCGGATAGCGGTAGTGGGAAGGGATCACCCACTTGCCGTCCTCGAACTTGACCTGGAACCGCGAAGCGGTCGCCGTCGAGGGATCAAAATCGATAACCTCCAGGTCGGTGCAAGCCAGGGGGTCCTTGAAGTCGGAGAAAAACGGCTGCCCCTGGTCGTTAAAAGCCTCGTCACGGACCGAGCGGTCCCTGGTGCTGACGAAGGCCGCGCCGCAGAGTGCCAGGGCCACCGCGCTGAAGGCCAAGGTCTTGGAGAGTTCGTTCATTATTGATCCTAAAAATCAGCCCGCCGGCCGTGAGTGACTGTTACCTGCTCTTGTCCACTGCGATCCAATGCGCTTACGAGCCCCGACCCCGATCGTTCACGCCAACTGCTTGGGGTTGGCCCCCAGGTTCTCGCGGCGGAGGCGGATGCCAAAGACGAACAGGCCCAGAATCAAGGGGGGCAGGGGAGGGATCACCGCGGCCATGAACCGCACGCGGTTCTCGATGGCCCGGGTCTTCTGTTCCGAGTCTGCCTTGCCCTTGCGGATACTGGTCAGCTTCTCGTCCTCGATCTTGGCCTTCTCGACCTCGAGCCGCCGCTGGGCGACCTCCTGGAGGTTGGCCAGCATGATCTCCTTGGTGCGGTCGTCCAGGTCCGTGCGGCCCTTGACCTGATCGACCTGCTTGTCAAAAGCTCTCTGGGCCTGGTTGAGCTTGTCCTTGGCCGCGTCTTCCGCCGACCTGGTCTGGCGCTGCAGCTCCTCGACGAAGTTCTTGGTCTGAGCTTCGAGCGTGAGCAGGGTGCGATGCTTGGGCCGCTTCTTCCGCAAGGCCACGAACGATTCGTCACCGGCCAGCACATCGACGCAATTGAGCACGAAGGTGACGTTGTCGAAATCAAGGTTGCCGACCTTCTGTCGCCGCAGTTCGAAGAATTGCTCGGAGATGAGGTCGAGATCGGCGATGGCAATCACCTTGATGGTCGCTGGCTTGTCACCCTTTTTTGGCTGGTCTTTCTTGGGCTCAGCTTTCTGGGCGTCCTTCTCTTTGTCAGCGGTTTTATCCACCGCTGCCGTTCCGGTCAGCCGGGCAGCCAGTGTGTAGCTGGTGTCCGTGGGGACGTGCCGGCGGCGGGGGTTGATGCCCGAGATTCCCATGAAGCCCTGCTGGACAGCATCGGTCCAGGAGACGATGCCGCCCGCGTCATTGGTGCGGAGCAGCGGGATGAATTCCGGCCCCGAACCCCCGCTCCGAGGACGCAAGAGCCCGGGGAAGAGGGTGACGATCTCTTGCAGCCCCGACGAGGCGATCTGCTCGGGATTGAACGCACCGTCGGCACCACTGCCCTTGCCGATGAAAACGATCTCCGGCTCGAGCATGGCAAGCTGCGGATGCGGATTGTACGGGTTCCAGACGATCTCGGTGGTTGGCCAGTCCAACCCAATCAAGTCGAGCAGGGGACGCAGGTTCCCCTTGGGCTCGGGAGGAGCACCGCCGCCGAACGGTCCTCCCGGCGGCATCTTGGGAACCTCGGGGGCGATCTGCGGATTATCGACGGGCAGGGGATCGAGGAACAGGAGCGTTGGCCCCCCCTTCTTCACATACTCGGTGAGGTTGTCGATCTGTCTTTGAGTCAGCGACGACGGCTGGGCGACGATCAGGGCATCGAGTTCGGCAGTGATCGGCGAATCGGCCGCGACCGAGCTCACTTCGTACTGCTTCTTGAGCTCGGTGATGATCGACCATTCCGGCGTCTGGCCGAAGCTGCGCGTATCGAAGCCACCCATCATCTTGGCGTCGGTGCTCAGGATGCCGACCTTCTTCCGCGCGCTGCGTGAGACCACGCGAATGGAGCGAGTCAGCTCGTACTCGACGGGCAAGCCCCGATCGAAGAACGGAATGACCACTTCCTCGAGCCCTGAAGTGAACGCCACACCCAGGAAGATCTCCGAGAGCATCCGCTTGGCCTGGTCATCCGAGGCAACCCGCTTGGGCTCGATGGCGAACCGCTTCTCGGCCTCACGGGCCGCTTCCGAATAAAGTTCCGTCGGCACCAGGTTGAGGCGGATCTTGCCTCGGCTGCGGGCCTCGTACTCCCGCAATAAGCCCAGCAGATCGGACTTGGTTTCCACGTACTCGCGGGGCACATCCGGACTGTAATAGGCCTGGATCAGCACCGGCCTGTCCTCGGGAATCTGCTTGACCAGCTCGAGCGATTCGGGCGAAAGGGTATGCACTTGCTCCGAGCTGGCATCGGCGCGCGCCCCCAGCCGCTGAATCATCACGCTCACGCTGAATAGCGCCAGGATCACCGCCAGGAAACGAATCGCCGAATGAGCCCACAGGCCTTTGCTTGCCTCACCCCCCGCCCAGTGCCGACGCCCCAGCAAAACCATGTTCAGGTAGAGCATCGCCACGGCCAGCGAGATGAAGTAGAAGAGGCCCGAGAGTGAGATCACGCCGGCGCCGAAGTCGCGGAACTGGGCAGGAACCGACCAGTCCTCAATCCGCCGCCGCAAGCCGGCGCCGGTAGGTGTACCGATCCAGTCCAGGAATACCGGCACGGCACAGAGCAGGGCGCCCAGGATAAAGGCCACCGTGACGTTCGACGACAAGAGCGAGGCGACCATGCCGATCGCAATCAGCAAGACCCCCATCAGCCAGTAGCCCAGATAGGTCGAGAACATCACCCCGAAGTCGGGATCACCCAGGTACCGCAGCACCAGCAGGTGGCTCAGAGAAAATGCGAGGGCCACCGTGTAGATTCCCAGCGCCGCGAGGTATTTGCCCAGCACCACGTCCACGTCATGCGCAGGCAGGGTGAGAAGAAGCTCGTCGGTGCCCTGCCGTCGTTCATCGGCCCACGACGTCATCGTGATTGCCGGGATGAAGAAGAGCAGCACGTAGGGCATGTACTTGTTAAGCTGGTCGAGGTTGGCCAGGTTGTTGGAAAAGAACTCGGGCTGCCAGAACGCAACTGCCGAGCTGATGATCACGAAGAGCGTGATGAAGACGTAACCGGCGGGATTGCTGAAGTAGCTTTGCAGGTTCCGCTTGAAGATGGCCCAAATCACGTGGCCGCGGAACGGCCGGGAGCCGTTGTGTCGTTCCGGCGTCGCGGCCGGCGCCTTGCTGGTCGGTTTGGTCTCGAGCGTGGTCACCGGGGAAACCCTCTTCATGATAGTGGCCAGTGGCCACTGTTCGCCAAGCCACTTGCCACTTCAAATCTCATCACACTGGCTGTGCCGTCAAGCTGTAGAACGACTGTTCCAGGTTGCCGTTCATTCGCGCCAGGTCGGCCGGCTTGCCGTCAAAAACGATCTTCCCATCATGGATGAAAAGGACCCGGTCGGCCACCGGCTCGACCTCCTGGAGAATGTGGGTCGAAACTAGAATGGTTTTGGACTTGCCCAGGTCCCGGATCAACGACCGTACCCCGCGAATCTGGTTGGGATCGAGGCCGCTGGTGGGCTCGTCCATGATCAAGATCTCGGGGTCATGAAGCAGCGCCTGGGCCATCGAGACCCGCTGCCGATAGCCCTTCGAGAGTTTGCCGATCGGCTTGTGAGCCACTGAATCCAGGGCACACTGGCCGACGACGGCATCAACACGACTGTGCAGCTTGGCCCCCATGAGGCCGCGGGCTTCGCCAAAAAACTTGAGCAAGCTCAGCGGCGACATGTCGGGATAGAGCGGGCCGTTCTCGGGCAGGTAGCCGAGGTGCTCGGCGGCGCGGATACGGTCCGACTGAACGTCGATCCCCGCGATCCGGGCCGAGCCGTGCGTGGGGGCGACGAAACCGGTCAGCAGCCGCATCGTCGTGGTCTTGCCCGCCCCGTTGGGACCGAGAAAGGCCACGACCTGCCCCTTGGGGATCGAGAACGACACGTCGCGGACCGCCAGAAACGACCCAAATTGCTTGCACAGCCCATCGGCTTCAATCATGACGGACGTGGACATGCCGGTATTAGCCTCTCAAGCCTCGGATCAACGTCGGCCATCACGTCGAATTCATCCGACCGATCACGCATCGAGCCCGGTCAAGCGGGAACCGGCCCATCGATCGGTCACACCACGGTGCACGAATGCATGGCGCGTGGGCCTCGTCCTATGTACTACTACGAGGATTGGCCGAACGGGTTCATTATGCACATCCCGGAATCTTAACGCAACCGTTACTTATCGGCCGATCGGAGCCCGACAGAATTCGCCTGGTCCTCGTGGACTCGGGCCCTGCCACCGTATCAAATTGAACGATCGATCCCCGGCTAGGATCGCGGGCGGCAGGTGGGATCGGAGGCCAAATGCTTTCGCTGCCGACTTCCCCGTAGCCTCTCCAAACAGAGAGGTCGGGGTGCCTTGATGAAAAGCGCCGCGCCACGACTTCAAGGGGCTTTGATCGGCTGCGGGGTTCTTGATCGGCGAGGTCGAAACGGTCTCCGCGGCCCTGGGCAAGTTCGGCTCCCACAGCATTGGCGAGGACGTGGCGACGCTTTCTCTCCAGTTCGCCGGCGGCTGCATGGGGCTTCTGGACATGAGCTGGTGCGCGCCGACGGACCTTGCTCGGGCCGAATGGGCGCTCAACGAGACGATCGTGGAGGGGACCGCCGGGACGCTCCAGCTCTTGACCGACGGCCCACTCGAGTGGATCGGCCCGACCGAGCGCCGCGAGCGAAAACCCGTAATCTTGCCGCCCGACGACCAAGTATACATCGACGGCTACGTCGCAACCCAGCAGCACTTTGTGAGCGGCCTGATCGCCGGTGCCGAGCACGAGACCCAGGCAACCGACACCCTGCGCACCTTGGACGTCGTCTGGACGGCATACCGCTCGGCCGAGGTGGGCCGCACCTTGACGGTATGAAGGATAGCACATAAGAGCAGTTCGCCCCCCGAACCCCTGATCGCGTCCCGGCGTCCTGAGACTTGTCATCACCCCGGGGGTTCGATAGGATAAATCCGTCGAAAGCGACGCATACGCACCCGTAGCTCAATTGGATAGAGCATCGGTCTACGGAACCGAAGGTTACTGGTTCGAATCCAGTCGGGTGTAATGACTTACGACGAAATCAATCGCCTCTTGCCCACGCCCTGCCCACGTATTTGCCCCCTGACCTCGCCGAGGTGGTCGAACAGTGGCAATCCCTGACGCCCGAGATTCGAGCCGAAGTCCTCGGGCTGATCCGGTCGAGCTTGGCAATGCGTACGAACGACGCATCAGAACTCATGTAGCCAGGGAGTTTGTTTACTGTCTCTTCGGTGTTCGGTAGTTATATCTTGAGCGGGAGTGAATGAGGCATTTCGATTTCGCAGGGATTGTGGTAAACCTATGACCCCTTGTTGGCTTTGAAGATGTTTCACTGATGGCTGCGTAAGGCCTACAGCACTCCCCACTCGCAAGGGGGTCAGATTGCTACGAAAAGCTACGATTTGGGCTGCCCTCGATGCCAGGATCCCGGCGCGCCGGGATGGCTGCCAACGAAGTTTTTGGCCTGTGCTGCAAACGTCGCGTCCTGCAACCTGCTCAATTTCATCCCAGCTGCCGGCAGAGCTTGTTCGTTGAGCACTACCTCGGTGAATCGTCGGCGTTCGCCGTCGATGCTGCGCGCCGAGCCGGGCATCAACGGCCTGACAAGCTGGAACTGCATGTAGAGAGATTTGCTGATTATCCCGCTTTTCGGGGAGGCCTGCGATATCCGCCGAGAGAGGCCGAGACTAGTGGGCCATCCATCTTCATTTGACAGGTGGAAGCAGTATTCTGATTCTTGAGGGTCGACCGATGGAGAGACCTCAAGCACAGGATAACGGCCATGGACAAGTATCGGGTGACCTTGACGGCGGAGGAGCGGGCGGAGTTGGAACAGATGGTGTCCTGCGGCAAGGCTGCGGCCCGCAAACTGACCCACGCCCGGATTCTCCTACTGGCCGACGATTCCGGCGGGGAGGGATGCCCGGATGAACAGATCGTCGATGCCCTGAGGACCAGCTTGCGGACCGTCTCGCGCATCCGCCGGCAACTGGTCACCGAGGGCCTTGACAGCGCTCTCCGCCGCCAGCAGCAACCGCCTCGGCCGGACAAGATCAAGATCAAGGGCGACGTCGAGCGACGGTTGATCGAACTGGCTTGCAGTGATCCCCCCGTGGGGCGCTGCCACTGGACCCTGCAGCTGTTGGCCGACGAACTGGTTGTGCTGGGCCTGGTCGATCGGATCGGCATCGAGACCGTGCGGCTGGCGCTGAAAAAAACGATATCAAGCCGTGGATCGTCGAGTCCTGGTGCATCCCACCGGATGCGGACGCCGAGTATGTCTGGCGCATGGAAGACGTGATCCAGACCTATCAATTGCCGTACGACCCGGCGTACGTACCCGGTGGTCTGTTTCGACGAGGCCTGCAAGCAGCTCTTCGGTGAGGTACGGTCGCCGCGGCGACCGCGTCGGGGCAGTCCCGCCCAGGTGGATTACGAGTATGAGCGCAAGGGGGTCTGCCACCAGCTGCTGATGTGTGAGCCGTTGCGGGGCTGGCGACACGTCCGGGTCAGCGCGCGGCGCACCCGCAAGGACTACGCCCAATGTGTACGCGAGCTGGTGGACGTGTATTACCCCGAGGCGCGGAAGATCCGGATGATGCAGGACAACCTGAATACGCACGATGGAGCCAGCCTGTACGAGGCGTTCCCGCCCGCGGAAGCGCGGCGCTTGTTGGACAAGATCGAGTTCCACTACACGCCCAAGCACGGCAGTTGGGTGAGTATGGCGGAGACCGAGATCAGCATCATGAACGGGCAGTGCTTGGACCGGCGGCTGGACAGCCAGGAGAGGATCGCGGCCGAAGTCGCGGCCTGGGAAACCAAGCGGAACGCTCAGAAGGCACGGATCCATTGGACCTTCACCCTGGCTGTGGCGCGGCAGAAACTTCGCAAACTCTACCCGTCAAATGAAGATGGATGACTCACTAGCAGATTTTGGAGCCACTTTGGATGATACCGCATCCCATTGAGACGTTCGGCAGGACTTCGAAGCGCCGGCGACGCTCGAACCGTGCGCGGGCAGGAGGGAGCGAAGTTGTGGATCAAGGCCCAGCCTCGCAGACTCAGTTCGCAAGCCTCCGTCGAGCCGTGGAGATGTTGGGTGCAATCCAGATGGTAA
>JAFAHT010000285.1 GCA_019237095.1 Planctomycetaceae bacterium | reverse complement strand
GACCACCGGGACCGCCCCCCCTCGATAACGGAGCAGGCCCGCCAGGTAGCTCGGGGCGTGGGGAATCCCCCGCAAGGCCACCCGGGGCACGACCTCCGCCACCCGCCTCACGGCGACCGCGTAAAGGACCTCGGCGATCCGGAACGTCAGGACCAGCATCGTTCACCCCGCCGGCCGGACGAGCGGCTCGGTGTCGACCGTGAACCGCGAGACCTCCTCCTTCAGGCCGCCGACGGCCTCGCGGAGGTGGTCGGTGGCCTTGTTGAACTCGCGGAGCGAGATCGAGGTCTGGTGGGCCCCCTCGCTGAGGCGGATGACGGCCTCGCGGATCTGCTCGGCCCCCTGGGACTGGACCCTCATCCCCTCGTTGACCTGGTCGAACCGCCCGGTCAGGCCCTGGACGGCGGCGATGATCGAGCCGAGCTGGTCGCCGATCTGGGCGACCTCGTCGACCCCCCGGCGGACCTGGTCGCTGAACTTGTCCATCTCCATCACGCCGGCCGAGACGCTGTACTGCATCTCCTTGACCATCCGCTCGATGTCCAGGGTGGCCACCGCCGTCTGGTCGGCCAGGCGGCGGATCTCCCGGGCGACCACCAGGAAACCAAGGCCGTACTCCCCAGCCTTCTCCGCCTCGATCGCCGCGTTGATCGACAGCAGGTTCGTCTGGTCGGCGACCTTGGTGATCGTGGTCACCACCAGGTTGATGTTCGCCGCGCGTTCGCTGATCACTGATAATTTCGCGCCGATCGATCCGGTCGACTCCGCCAGTTGCCGCATTGTCCGATCCATCCCACCCAGACTCTCCTGCCCGGTCGAGGCCATCTGAGCGGCCTGCCTGACAACCTGGTTGACCTCGTTCATGGTCCGCAGCAACTCCTGGCTGGTCGCCGAGATCTCGTTGACGGCGGCCGCGGCCTCGTTGGTCGAGGTGCCATAGTCGTAGACGGTCTGCTCTTGCTGCTTGGACGTGGCCGAGATTTCCGTGGCCGTGGACATCAGCGCAACGCTCGATCGCTGGATCCGGCCGATCAGCGAGCGCAGGTCGGTGGTCATCTTGCGAATTGCCTGGAGCAAGAGTCCCGCTTCGCCAGGGGCATTGCCCAGGCAAGTTGCCGTCAGATCACCCGCAGCAACCCGGTGGGCGACAAGCGCCGCCTCGCGGATCGGCCGGCTGATCGTTCGGGCCACCGACCAGGCGACCCCGACCACCGAGGCAACGGTCAGGATCAGCAACACGCCGCTTGCCCACAGTTGCCGGTCGATGATCGCGTACGCCTCGGTGCGGTCCTGCTTGACTTGCATGCCCCAGCGAAACGCAGGTATGTAGGACCAGGCCGATACGACCGGCTCGCCGCGGTAGTCGATCGCCTGCCCATAATCGCGCTCCCCTTTGACCGCGCGTTGCATCGCCGTGGAGCGTGCTTCGCCGATGCGCACCGTGGTGCGAAAGGCCGCGTCCCGAACATGACGGAGCGGCGAGACGAAGATAAGCTGATCGCCCTTCCTGGTTGCAACCACTGTCTCTCCCGTCTCTCCCAAACCATCATAATCGCCGAAAACCCGGTAAATCTCGTTATTGCCGATCTGCAGCACGATGACACCGATGATCGCGCCCTCCTTCAGTACCGGATGCGCGATGAACACCGCCGGCTCGGTCAGGCCCGGATAGACCTGGTAGTCCGAGACTTCGGACTGAAGCAGCATCTTGGACCGCTCGAAAACCTCGGCCAGCTCGGTTCCCTTGAGCGGACCGGAAAGCAGCTTCTCTCCCACGTTGAGGTCGGCCTTGACGCGATACAGCAACCGAGAGTCGGCGGCAAAGAGGTAAAGGTTCGCGTATCCGTAAGCCTCCATATTGTTCAGGAGATTCTCGAAGTTGAGGGCGGTAGGATGGAATTCCTTCTCCTTCGGCAAGCGGGCGGCTTCCGTAAGCACACCTTTTGCCAGGCTCTGAGAGAATCCCTCGGTCGTCTGAATGGTCCGAGGCGCCTGGCTCAGAACCACGATGTTTCCGCGGCGTTCGCGAATGAAATTATCAAGCTCAATGGTCTTTGCCGAGGAAATCGAGGTCAGTTGACTTCGGACAGACCGCTCCAGTGAGCGAACCGAGAGATAGTTGTTGACAAGAGTCAACACGCTACACGGAATCAGCGAGATTGCCAGGAACCAGAGCATCAGCCGGGTTGTGATGCTGAGGCGATCCAGAGATGCCCAGTTCGAGTCCATGGGAGGTCAACCTATCGCTGAGTGGCATGGCTCATCGAGGGACCCGGCGCCTTTGATTATAGCCGACCACCAACCCGCGGCAGGAAACCAACCCGCAAAGTCCCACCCATTTTCTCGGACTAACCGGTTCGTTCGAGACGTTCATCTTTCACCAAATCTCCGGATCGGAAGGCGCGTTGGGACTCTACGATTGTCCCGGCCAGGTAACAAGGTGTAAACTGAGGTTCATCTCGATTTTGACAGGATGCCGGTTGTCACCCGAATGCACGACGAGAACCCAAGCCATGCTTTCCGTCTTCACCTCACCCAGCCGCTACACTCAGGGCAAGGGCGCGACAGCCGCGCTGGGACGGGAGATGACCGCCCTGGGACTGGAGGGGCCGGTCCTGATCATCGCGGGCAGGACCGTGATCGGGTTGCTGGCGCCGGCCTGGCAGCGCAGCCTGGATGAGGCAGGGTTCAAGCATCTCGTCCATCG
Organism: Planctomycetaceae bacterium; assembly: GCA_019237095.1. GTDB lineage: Bacteria > Planctomycetota > Planctomycetia > Isosphaerales > Isosphaeraceae > Aquisphaera. The sequence continues at coordinate 13,380 of JAFAHT010000285.1, read as the reverse complement.
CTTCAGCGGCGAATGCTCCCTGACGGAGATTGAGCGAGTCAAGGCGGCAGGACGGGAGCTCGGCGCGCGGACAATCGTCGGCGCTGGGGGCGGCAAGGTTCTCGACACGGCCCGCGCAGCCGCCGCCGGTCTCGGCCTGCCCGTGGTCAATTGCCCCACGGTGGCCTCAAGTGATGCGCCTTGCAGCGCCCTGTCGGTCATCTACACCGACGAAGGTGTTTTCCAGGAATATCGCTTCTACCGCAAGAACCCGGACCTGGTTCTGGTCGATACCGAGGTCATCGCGCAGGCCCCGCCGCGGCTTCTGGTGGCTGGCATGGGCGATGCGCTGGCCACCTGGTTCGAAGCCAGGACGTGCGTCGCGGGGCACGTCAAGAACATGCGCGGGGGCGGTTCCACGCGCAGCGCGGCCGCCCTGGCCGAGCTTTGTTATAGGACCCTGCTCGAAGACGGCGCGGCCGCGCTCCGGGCGGTGGAGACCAAGGTCGTGACCCCGGCGCTCGAGCGACTGGTCGAGGCGAATACCCTGCTTTCCGGCCTGGGCTTTGAATCCTCCGGCCTGGCGGCGGCCCACGCCGTGCACAATGGCCTGACCGTGGCGCCCGGCACTCACCACTATCTCCATGGTGAGAAAGTCGCTTTCGGGCTGCTCGTGCAACTGGTCCTGGAAGGCTCATCCCGCACGACGGTTGAGCAGGTCCTGGGCTTCTCCACGGAAGTGGGATTGCCGATCACCCTGGCCGAGATCGGGCTTGCTGACCTGTCGGGCGACTTGCTCGGCCAGGTCGCCCGCCGTGCCACTGCCCAGGGCGAGACGATCCACAACGAGCCGTTCGAGGTGACCCCAGATATGGCCGCCGACGCCCTCCTCGCCGCCGACGCCCTGGGGCGAGCATGGAAGAGATGAGCCAATCGCGAAGAGGATCGTGTCCCCGGAACTCCTCCCCGAAACTCCCCCGTCTCGACATCTCCCCGCGTGTGGTTTCAGACCCGTTTTTTCTTACAGGCCGACCCTGAAAGGCCAGGTTCTTGTGCGAGTCACGTTAGCTCAGGCTTCGATGACCTGCGCACACGCCCGCCCCGGCAGACGGTGGACGATGAGCCGGTCGGGATCGACACAGGCTTGCGCCAGACGGCAGACGTGCTCGTGGTGTGAGAACAGGACGATCTGGGTGCGGCGGGAGAGTCCGGCAAGGGCCCGTAAGGCGGCTGTGGCCCGGTCGTCGTCGAACTGGATCAGGATGTCATCGACCACCAGGGGAATCGGCTCGTGGCTTTCGAGGTAGGTTTCCAGGCTGGCGAGGCGAAGAGCCAGGTAGAGCTGATCGGCCGATCCCTCGCTCAGGCCTGCGATGCCAACCGTCTCCGTCCCTCCGGGGCGGACCGCTCGCAGAACGGCCTGATCACGGTCATCATAGTCAACTTTCAAGCCGTTGAAGGAACCGAGCGTGAGCTGAGCGAACAGACCCGAAGCGCGATCCAGGACCGGACCCTGGCTGCGCTGACGGTAGCGGTCGATGGCCTCATGCAGCACCACGGCGGCCAGTCGAAGCCGAGCGTATTCCTCGACGTCGACCGCCAGGCGGGCCTTCAGCTCCTCGGCCTGCTCGGCGGCCTCGGCGGCTCGGGAAGATCCGTCCATCTGCCTGAGCTGCTGCTGCTCGCGGCCCAGTACCTGGTTCAGCTCACCACGATCGGCATCGAGCTGGGAAATCTCGTCTGCCAGCGCCTGAAGTTGATCGGGCAATCGATCCAGATCGAGCGCCAGGGCCGCCTGGCGAAACGCATCGAACGGTTCGCCTGCACCGAGTTGCTGGATCTGCTCGTCGAGGACCTTGAGTCGATCTCGGAGCTCAAGCGCGTCTCGTGAGCGCTGCTCGGCCGTGGGCAGATCGTCCACCAGGGCGCACCGTGCTTCCTGGCACAGCGCGGCCAGTTGCAAGCTCGCCTCAGTGAGCGACTGTTCGGCGTTGCGGGCGCTTGTCAGCTCGGATTCACGCTGCCTGATCAGCGCCTGCTTCGCGGTCGAGGTCTCCTGGGCGATGCGAAACCGCTGCAGCAGCTCGCCGGCCGCGATTTCGACGGAGGGAGAGCCTGGGCTCGCATCAGGGTTCAGGTCGGAGGCAACCCGCTGACAGAGGCTACACACGTCACTGGCGAATTGAGCGGCCTCCTGGCGGAACACCGCGATCCGCCTCTGGCTGTCGCGTGCTTCCTTGATCCTTGACTGGAGGTCCGTAGCCTGGTTAACCACCTCCGCGGCCTCCTCGATCGTGACGTCCGGGGCCAGACTGAGTGGGGCGACGGCGACGGCCCACTGACCGCGCCAGGTTTCCAGGCGTTGCTCCACGACGAGGTCCTGGGCACGCGCTGCCTCGAGCTGCCGTTTCAGCTTGCTGACTGACTCGATCAGTCGGTTTCGTTTGATCTCGAGCTCCGCGACCCGTTTCAGTTCAGCCTCGGCACGATCACGCAGCGAGGTGAGTGATTCGTCAGACGGGCAGGACGGACAACCGAGAGCCTGGAGGCACTGACTCAACCTCTGGTGGTGCAGGACATGTTTCCCCTCGAGGCCTTTCTGCTCGGTCCGCAGGTCTTGAAGCTCGGCTGCTTGCTTCAAAAGATCCTTGCGCAACTGGAGCCAGCCACGCATCTCGCGCGGCGACAGGGGATCGAGGCCCAGGTTCGCCCAAGTGGTTGCCCACCGGCTGCGAGTCTCTTCGGCACGCTGGAGCAGCTCTTTTTCCTGAATCTCCAGAAAATCGAGTCGTTGCCGGGCCTTGTGCAGGCTGGCCAGCGCCGCGGCGTGTTGAGCGACGCGACTTGCCTCTCGGCGCAGCCGGTCGGCGTGCGAGTCGGCCTGGCTCTCCAACCGTTCGAAAGCATCTGCCAGCGACCCCGGTGAGATGATCGGGGCTTGTCGGGGCTCGAGCAGGGACCCGACGTCATCAGGGGCAGGCAGGCAATTGCTTTCCCAGGCGCGGCGGATAAGCCTCCAGAGCCGGTCGCGAAGTGCGCGAACCTGTACCAGGTCGTCCTCGGTCGGCACCGTGCCGGCAATTTGTCGCAATTGCTCCAGCGCGCCGTCGGCCTCGGCTTGCTCCGCAACCGTGCTGCGCCGCTCGGTTCGAAGCTGCTCCTGCTCGGTCCCGATCCGGGCAAACTCGGCTTCAAAGCGGTCGATCGTCTCGACGGTGGGAACGCAGGCTCTCTCCAGGGTCTCGAGCGCCCCGGTCCACAGGGGGAGTTGTGCCAGTGCCCGCGCGGCTTCATTTTCAGCGGCCGCCAGTCGGTTACGACCGGCCTCGAGAATTCGGTCCAGGTCTCCTTGGTCCCTGGCTTGCCTGAGTGCGACATCCAGCGGTCCTGTCTCCGTCGGCGGTGCGAGCCTGTTCAGCTCGGCTGTCGCGTCGTCGAGCTGGCTTTCCAGCTCGGAGATCCTCGCGCTGGTCTGTGCCCGCTCGGCCGCCAGCCTCGTCCCCTCGCCGGCCAGGTTAGCAATCGCGGCATTCTGCGTGCGGGTCAGCCGAAGTTGCTCTCCCACCTTCAGCACGCGATCGAGCCGCGGGTCCACATTCGCCCCACCGGGGATCGGCTCGCCGAGGACTCGTTCTTCAGCCTCCCTTGATCCTGACAGCAGGTGGGGCCACGATTCCGCCAGCAGGTCATGAGCGCCGGCCAGAGCTTGCACCAGGTTCGCCTCCTCGCCGGGAAGGGCTCTGCGGGCCTTGCGATCCGCGGCCAGTCCCTCCCGCAGGCGTTCGATGGCATCGGCTTCGGCAAGCAGATCATCGGCGACGACCAGTTCGGCGATCTGACGATCAAGCCTGGCGATGGCTTCCCCCGTGCTTTCCCGCGCAGCCCGAGCTGCATCGCGGCGAACCTGGGCCTCCAGACGCGTCTTCTGGAACGGCTCCGACAGCAGCGCGACGTCGCCAAGCTGGGCGAGTTCCTGCTCGGAGGTCCGCTGCCGCGTCAGGAGTGGCAAGGCTTCTCCGAGCCGCTCGAGCCGGCGTTTCGCGGCATGCTTTTCGCTCAGCCTGAGCTCGACCTCGGCAAGCCGCCTGGCGGCCTCTCTGCGGGCCGTGTCGTGCTCGAGCCACTCGCTGCTATGCAGTACGGTCTTGCGCTTCACTTCGTTGGCTTCCTTCAGGTCCGAAAGCCCGGCGTTGATCCGGGGCTTTGACCCTCCGGGCCTGAACAGCTCGTCAAGCTCGCGGTCAAGCTCGCGCCGTACTTCCACCAGGTTCTTGAGGCCGCCTCCCGCCTGGAAGAGCACGGCACCCAGCTCACCGCCCCCTTGAAGAATCGCCTTGCCTCCCTGGATCAGCTCTTCGTGGTCGAGAGCGAACCGGCTCTTGAACTCGGCCTCGGTCAACCCGCCCAGGAACCGTTCCACCGTTCCGTTGGCCAAGGGCGTTGTGCCATCGGCGCCAAGCAGCGTGTTCCGGTTTCCTTTCCGGCGGATGAGCTGGAGCGTGCGACCGCCATCGGCTCGCAAGGTCAGCCCGATTCGCATCTTCGAGTAGGGATGGACGAAGCTGTCGGACGACTGCACGGGGATCCCGAAGAGTGCTTGCCGCAGCGCCCGCAAGGCCGACGACTTGCCGGCCTCGTTGGGCCCGTAGATCAGGTGCAGCCCCTCCTGGCCGGCGGACAGGTCGAGCACGGCGTCGGTGAACGGACCAAAGGCGTGCAGGGCAAGCTCGAGGATCTTCATGGAATCCTTCACTGCTTGAGTAATCGCTCAAAAAGAAGTGGCCCCACCTGGTCGAGCAGACCGCGCAACCGCTGGGGGGAATCGAGGCCGTCGAGGAGGTCGGGCGGAAGCTTGCGGGTCAGGTCGTCGAGTGCGCGAGTGCCCAAGGCGACAAGCCGGGCATCGTCGCCACGAAGCTCGTCAAGCAGGGCCGCAAGCTCCGCAAGCGGTGCATCGCTCAGGTTGTCTTCCGTCAGACTACGCTGTGGCGAGGTCCGGAGCAGAACCTTCTCGATCCAGACGCGACAGGCACCGGTGTCAAGTGCAGCCTGACGGAACTCGCTGGTCCAGTGCGTCGCGTGGGAGGTGAGCGACGCATGGGCCTCAGTGGCTCCCCGGACATCGACCCGCAGCGCCAGCAGGCGGTCATCACAGGAGGGGAGGAGCTGGATCAGCCGGTCACGGAAACGCGCTACCACTTCGTCGCCGTCACAGGCGCCCCGCGCGTCGAGCTGACAGGTTTCCCACCGCACCACGTCAAGCCAGCGGGTCTCGGCCGAGACCACGTCATGATGGTCATCGACGGTCACCAGCATGCAACCCTTGGGACCTGGCTCCCGCGCGTGCCGCCCCTGCAGGTTTCCCGGAAAGACAATCCAGGGATCATCCCGATACAAGATCTCGCGGGTATGAACATGACCCAGCGCCCAGTAGCCGTATTCCCGCGCGCGGAGGTCGGCGAGCGAACATGGTGCGTAAGGCTCGTGTCCCTCACGGCCGTCCACACAGGTGTGCAGGAGCCCGAGGTTGAAGTAACCCTTACGCCGCGCGGGGTAGGACCTTGCCAGGTTGGTCAGTACAGCCTGGGTCGGAAAGCTCTGGCCGTGGATGGCCACGCCTTGATCCTCGAGCACGAGCGTCTCGGCCTGCTGGCTGGAGAGCACGTGCACGTTGTCCACGAGCTTCAAGTCCTTGGTCATCTTGTTGGCGGCATCATGATTTCCCCGGATCATGAACACCGGAATGCCACCGTCACGCAGCCGTACCATCTGCTTGCCGAAGAACAGGCCCGTGTTGTAATCGGGCCAGTCGCCGTCGTAGAGATCGCCCACGATCGCCACGAAGGCGACCCGCTCCGCCAGAGCCAGATTGATCAGGTTCTCGAGTGCCCGCCGCGTCGCCCCGCGGCACTCGACGACCGGGGCCCCCTCGTAACGGTCAAGCCCGCGCTGGGGACTGTCGAGATGGATGTCGGCAGCGTGCAGAAATCTGAACATGAACGAGCACTCGGAATGTTGCCAGCGGCTCGATGCTGTCTGTCGATCCTATCGGACCCACGACAACGTCGGCCTGGATCGAACCGCATGACATCTACCCAAGTGTATAGGTCTCACATCGTTTTGCCAATCGCCGCGTGGGACGAATCAAGGTTGTCAGGCGTCTAATTGGATGCATCTAAATGGGCAGGGAGTCAAGCGGCGGATTGCCCGCAGACGGCCTCGGCGGCGTCCATGCAGTGACCTGGGGTCCAGGTCCGGTGTCACTCCGGCGGGAACACGCCTTCCGCGATCAACCCTTCGCGGAGTTCGACGCGGAAGGGGTCGTTGATGCGGAGCAGGGCGACAGTGACGCGGCCGACCGGCGTGCGGCCGATGAGGACCGCTCCTTGCCAGCGGAAGTGCTTCGCCCATTTGTTGCGGCGGGGGTTGAAGAGCGGCGTGAGCTTGCGGGTCTTCGGATCCCGGCTGCTCATATCCGATCCTTTGAAAGAATTACAATACAAGCAACTTAAGCAAAGGTTACTAGCCACGGTCGGCCCGCTGTGCTTGCGGGCGATGATGTGGTCAATCTCAAAGGGATCGTCGTCGGCCGCCTGGGGCATCTGGCAGTATTCGCAGCGGCCCTTGGCCCGCTGCCAGACCAGTCGGGAGAGTGCCGCATCCATAGCGGCGTCAGGAAGCGGTTTGGGTTTCGAGTTTGATGCCGAGCGTGCGGCGGGCCTTGGATTTGAGGATGGAGAGCAACGTACCGGCCTTGGCGAAGGCGAACAGCTCTTCCTTCTCGGCGGCCGACAGGGCGTCCTCCTGATTGCGCACGGCCAGGTCGTGCATCCGGGCCTTGTCGCGGTCGCTGAAGCCGAGGTCCAGGATGTGCCGGGCCATCTCGGGGGAGAGCTGGCCGCGTTCGTTGCCGAGGACACGAGCGAGGATCGTCACCTCGTTTTCGCCGGTATGAGTCGTAGTAGTGCTCATGGGTATTCCTCTGCGTGCATGGTATATCTAGCCTACCATATTCGCCGCATCCTGCCAAGATTGACCCGGTGCGCCGCTGGCCACAGGGTGGGGGCACCATCGGATACGAGTTGCGGCTGGTATCACATTTGCATTGAATGTGCCTCTCCAGCAGGAACCGGGGACCGTTCCCGGAACACGGGTCTTGAGGCTTTTGCCGGGCCAGATGGAACCATGACTTCTTCCAGGCGACGCTTGCTGTCGGCGATGCACCTAGGCGGCCTGACGTTCCGTGAGGTTTGCCTCAGGACCTGGACGAAAATCAACGAGCAGGAGATCCTGACCCGTGCCGCGGCCATCTCGTTCTACGCGCTCGCGGCCCTGGTACCGTTCCTGGCGCTGGTGATCACGCTCAGTGCCTGGTTCCTGCCCCGCATCGCAAGGATTCTCCCCTGGGTCAAGCAGGGTGCCGCCGACCAAGGTTCGGCGGCGGCCAACGCCATTGCCTTGCTGCAAAACCTGCTGCCGGCCGATGCCGCATCCCTGCTTGGCCGTGAGCTTGCAACACTTCAGGAAAAGCCGCCAACCGGCATCATCTCGTTTGGACTGGTTGCCCTGCTCTGGCTCTCGGCAAGTCTGTTCGTGGCCGTCATGGACGCCATGAACCGGATCATGGGCGTCCAGGAGACTCGGCCCTTCTGGAAAGTCCGTCTGACGGCCATGCTCATGACCCTCAGCCAGGCGGCCATCCTGATCGTCGCGTTCGTGACAACCCTGGTCTGGCCCCAGATCATCAGATGGCTGGACCTGGGCCAGACGGCGGCTGTGCTTGCCACGATGGTCCAGGGTATCACAGTCTTCGTCATCATCCTTCTGAGTTTCTCTCTCGCGCTCTACTTCGGACCCGACTCCGACCAGCGCTGGGAGTGGATCACGCCCGGTAGCCTGATCGGCACTCTCATCCTTTTATGTGTGAGTCTGCTCTTCAGGGTCTATGTGCAGAACTGGGCCAACTATAGCGCAACCTACGGCTCACTCGCCGGCGTCGTGATCCTGATGAGCTGGCTCTGGATCTGCTGCATCGAGCTCCTGGCCGCTGCTGAGTTCAACAAGGTCATCGAGGATGCCTCGCCTCTGGGGAAACCCTACGGCCAGCGTCACGAGAACAAGCCCTGATTCCTAGCATCGAGCCGTCAAGTGGTCCGCTGCCGGGTCCGCTCGAGCAGTGGCTCGGCACCCTGGGCGCGGAGGGCCCGGGCCACGCGGAAACCGAGCTCGCGGGGGTCCTCGCGCGGGCCTGTCAGGGTGGCAGCGACGTGGGAATGGCCGTCGGGGTCGAAGACAGCCGCATCGAGGGCGAGCTGACCGGATTTGTCACCGTCGATGTCAACATCGATATCACGAGCCCAGGCGGCCATGGGGATCAAGCAGCCACCTTCCAGCTCGGCCAGCGTGGTCCGTTCAGCCAGGATGGCGCGGTGGGTGGGCGCATCGTCGATCGGCAGCAGCAGCGTGCGGGTCGTCGTGTCCTTGACGCGGCACTCGATGCCGAGAGCTCCCTGTCCTACGGCTGGCAGAAAGTCTGGAGGCGCAAGCCGCTGGGTGACGTGCCGGTGCAGGCTCAGCCGGTGCAGGCCGGCCCAGGCCAGGATCACGGCATCGAGCTTTCCCTCAAGGGCCTGGTTCAGCCGGGTCTCAACGTTGCCCCGGATCGTGGCCACCTGGATATCGGGACGCAGGTGCAGCAGTTGGGCACGCCGGCGCAACGAGCTGGTGCCGATTTGCGATCCCGCCGGGAGGGCTTGCAGGGTTTGATGGACCGGGGCGATCAGGGCGTCAGCAACGTCCTCGCGCCCGGGTACGGCAGCCAGAACCAGTTCGTCGGGACCCTGAGTGGGCAGGTCCTTGAGGCTGTGCACGGCGATGTCGACCAATCCGTCCAGGACCGCGCGCTGAATCTCCTTGGTGAACAACCCCGTCCCGCCGATGGCAGCCAGTTGCGAGTTGCGGTCGCGGTCTCCCTGGGTGTGGATCTCGACGAGTACCACATTCAGGCCAGGATGACAGCTGCGCAGGCGGTTCGCAACCCATTCGGCCTGCCAACGCGCCAGGCGGCTGCCGCGAGTGCCAATCCGCAGGGTCAACGGTTTGATCGGTGTGCTGCTCATGGGGGCGAGCCGTTTTAGAGAGTTCGTGCCAGGACAGCGACGATGACGCGCTTTGCCCCGGCTTGCTTGAGTGCTCGAGCCGCCGCGCCGCAGGTGGCGCCGGTGGTGAGGATGTCATCGACGAGCAGGATGGTTCGGCCATTCAAGCTGGGATCGGGCCGGGCGCGAAAGGCCTGCCGCATGGCGTCCATGCGGTCCGAGGCGGCCTTGTGTGCCAGGCGATCGGTGGCCTTGATCCGGCGAAGGGGCTGGCGAATGCGAAGATCAAGGGGGCGGGACAGGCCTTTGGCCAGAGCCTCGGCTTGGTTGTAACCGCGCTGCAGCCGCCGACGCCAGTGCAGGGGAACCGGCACGATCCAGGTATCGCGCGGCAGCCGGGCGAATTCGCTTTGCCGGGCTTCCGCGAGCAGGTTGCCCAGCCAGGGGGCCAGCCAGGCGTTGCGCTCGTGTTTCAGCCGCAGGCAAAGGTCGCGGAGTGACTCCGCGTAGGGCGCCAGGGCCAGGGCCGCGTCGAAGCCCAGTGAGTGACCCCGGCACTCGGCGCATCCTCGCCGCAGGTCGGCGTAAGGGCCAATGGGCAAGGCGCAGCGGGGGCAGGCCGAGGCGCCTGCGACGGCCGCGGCGTCAAGTAGCCCGGCGCGGCAGGATGCGCAAAGGGGACCATGAAGCGCGCCTCCTTCTGTGCCGCAAAGTAGGCATGTCCAAGGGAACACAAGGTCATCCACGGCCCGGACGCAGCTAGCCAAGCCCTGGGCAAGAATTCGACGCATCGAGCTGGAAAGCGGACGCATCAGGCTCATCTTCGGCGCGCAGCGCCCCCGGTTGTTAGCAGGGTTCTACACGGACCCTCTTTCGGTCCCACGCTCGCCCGCGGCCAGGTAAGGCCCAAGCCGCTCGCGCAGTTCGTTGCGGGCACGGGCCAGAAGCGACTTGATGGCGGCTGGCGACCGGCTCATCACCTCGCCAATCTCGGCGTAGCTCATATCCTCGAACTTGTTGAGCAAGACGGCCATTCTCTGGTCTTCGCCGAGGATGTTGAGCGCTTCTCGAACGATCTCGGAGAGCTCGATCTGCCGCATCTGGGATGACGCGGTGGGCTCCCGCGAGGGAATCTGCTGGGCGATCGGCATGGCCGTCTGCGAGTCGCTACCGACCCCGCTCATGGGTACCGCGGGGTTGCGCCCTTTCGCCCGCAGGTGGTTCAACGCAAGGTTGTTGGCGATCGTGAACAGCCACGTCGAGAACTTGGCTCGCGGCCGATAGCCCTTGCGCGCCTTGTAAATCCGCAGGAAGACATCCTGGCTAAGGTCTTCCGCTTCCTCGAGGCTGCCGACGAGATGATAGAGGATGCCGACGAGCCGATCCTGATACCGCTGGACCAAGGCTTCGAACGCGCCTGGGGTATCGTCCCGCACCTGGAGCATCAACCTGACGTCAGGGTCTCTCGCCTCCAGTTGCCGTTCCAGAACGTCGAGCTCGCCATGGCTCACAAGGAGGTCCTCCAGGAGACGACGCGGTTTTCCACACTCTATCGCAGTCCGCAATCAAGGACCATCCATCGTCATGGAGGAAACAGGTTCAGGTGCGGATGGTGACAGGCCGGGGTCGTCAAGGCGACGACGAAGCTGGCCGCAGGCGGCTTCGATGGCCCGGCCCTTGGTCTTGCGAACCGTCGCGCTCACACCCCGGTCGCGAAGCACGCTCACAAACCGGCGGATCGCCTCGGGCTGAGGCCGCTCGAAGGGCAGGCCCGCCACGGGATTGTAAGGGATCAGGTTGACATGCGCCTTTCGCCCCTGGAGCCGTTGTGCCAGGGCCTGAGCATCCCCAAGCCGGTCGTTGACGTCATGCAGCAAGACATACTCATAAGTCACCTGGCGGCCCGTGGTCTGGAAATAGAAATCGGCTGCCCCGAGCACGGCGCCAAGACCGATCTTCTCGTTGACCGGCACTAGCTCATTGCGCAGCTCCTCGGTCGGTGCGTGGAGAGAGACCGCCAGGTGGTATTGCCGGTTGAGGGTGGCGAGCTTGCGAATCTTCTCCGGCAAGCCGACCGTCGAGATGGTAACCCGGCGCTGGCTCAGCCCCAATCCCAGATCCGGCGCGGCCGAGCAGAGCCGGTCGAGGGCGGAAATCAGATTGTCCAGGTTTGCCAGGCTCTCTCCCATGCCCATGACGACGATGTGCGTGACCGAGTCGCCGGGCGGCAGCAGGTTTCGCAGTCGGAGTACCTGTTCAACGATCTCGCCGGCGGTCAAGTTCCGCTCAACGCCTTTCAGACCGCTGGCGCAGAAGACGCAGCCCATGCCGCAGCCGACCTGAGTGCTGATGCAGACGGTATGCCGCCGATCTTCAGCCATCAGCACACACTCGATCCGCCGGCCATCGCGACATTCTAGCAGCAGTTTGTCTGTCCTGTCGGGCGAACGGCTATGAAAGGCGATGCGGGTGCCGAGGACGGACCACTCGAGCGCGAGCTGCTGACGGAGCACCAAGGGCAAGTCCGACATTGGCTCGAACGATTCAGCGCGGCGCTGGATCACCCACTCGAGGACTTGTCGCACACGATATCCGGGGTGACCTTGACTGGCCATCCAGGCCTGCAACTCCTCGACCGTCGCCTCCAGGAGGAGACGCTTCGAGGAAAGCAGCAGTGGTTGTTCCTGGGTTGCGCCGCCGGCAGTTAGCATCTTATCCTCGTTTTCTGGACGGTCCGCAATCCCGCTCATCATCATTCTAGAGGCAGGAGGCCCGGCGGCCAAGGTGAGGCAAGAACCAGAAGGCAGGGGCGGCCGGCAAGTTTGGACCGATCCGACCGCCCTCTGGCCTTTACTCCTGGCCACTCCTACAATGCCGGATCGTACTCTGGGAGGATCTCCCTGCTGTGAATGGAGCCCGAGGACGTTCCTATCTCATGGTGTCTCGTCATGTCTGCTGCCGACGACCTGATCGCCAGGTGCCGCGTGCCGGAAGGTAAGAAAGTCCAGCTCAAGGATTATGATACTGACTGGGCAGGCGACCCTAACGTTCCCAAAAGCGAGCGCAAAAGATACGCCGAACAGTCGCTCACCCAGGATGTTTCGGAGCTGGCCGAAGCCCAGGAACGGCTCTACGCCGCGGATTCCTGGTCGATCTTGATGATTTTTCAAGCGATGGATGCCGCCGGCAAGGACGGCACCATCAAACATGTGATGTCCGGAGTCAATCCCCAGGGCTGCCAGGTCTTCAGCTTCAAGAAGCCCTCGGCCGAGGAGCTCGACCACAACTTCCTCTGGCGATACACCCGGGCCCTACCCGAACGGGGACGGATCGGCATCTTCAACCGCTCCTATTACGAGGAGGTCCTGGTCGTTCGGGTGCATCCTGAGTTGATCAAGGCCGCGCGGATCCCCAACGTCAAGATCGACGACGACTTCTGGGCTGACCGCTATGAAGACATCAATGCTTTGGAGCGGCACCTGACCCGCAACGGCACAGTGGTGCTCAAGTTCTTCCTGAACATCTCCAAGGACGAACAGCGTAAGCGATTTCTCAAGCGGCTTGAAGACCCCAGGAAACACTGGAAGTTCTCGGCGGCAGACCTCGTCGAGCGCGGCTTCTGGGACGACTACATGAAGGCCTACGAGGAGGCACTCAGCGCGACCAGCACGAAGTGGGCACCCTGGTACATCATTCCCGCCAATCACAAGTGGGTCACCCGCGGCCTGGTGGCTCGAATCGTTGCCTCGACCAGCGACAAGCTTGATCTCCGCTACCCCAAGGTAAGCCCTGACCAGGAGACCGCGATCGAGCAGGCCAGAAAGCAGCTCGAGGCGGAGGGCTGATACGAGCCGCGGGCGTGCTACATCCCTTGCCCGGTGACGGTGAAGGCGGCCCAGAAGAACGGGTGCGCCGCCCCATACCGCTCTCGCCGTGACCGGATCAGGGCCAGTTGCGCCGCGCGCAACGCCTCGGCCTTGCCCTGGCCCGAGGCCAGATTGTCGAAGAAGGTGATCATCAGCCGCGCCGACTCCTTGTCGGGCACCTGCCAGAGGGTGGCCACCACCGTCTGCGCCCCGGCCAGTTGGAACGCCTGCCGCAGCCCGGCCACGCCCTCGCCATTGCGGACCTGCCCCAGCCCCGTCTCGCACGCGCTCAGGACCACCAGCTCGGTGCCCCGCAGGTCGGTGCCGACGATCTCCAGCCCGGTCAACACGCCGTCCTCGTCGGCGCCGGCCTGCGGCCGGTTGCAGCCGGCCAGCAAGAGCCCGCACCGCAGCAGCGGGTTCTCGGACTGGACGCT
>JAFAHT010000233.1 GCA_019237095.1 Planctomycetaceae bacterium | reverse complement strand
GCTCAATCATCTGCTGGCTGCTCAGGACCTTATCCGGGGCCGACTTCCAGAAGCGGTAGCCCTTCTTGCCCCCCTCCTCGAACAGCTCGGAGCAGGCGGTGTCCAGCGCGATGGCGATGTCCCTGTCGCGGCCGGCCTGATAGCCGGCCTTGTCCACGGCCTCGAGGATGAACTTGATCGCGTCCTCGTTGTCGAGGTTGGGCGCGAAGCCGCCCTCGTCGCCGACGTTGGTGTTGTGCCCGGCCTTCTTCAGGACCGCCTTGAGATGGTGGACGACCTCGGCGACCATGCGGATGCCCTCGGCGAACGACCGGGCGCCGAGTGGCATGACCATGAATTCCTGGAAGTCGATCTTGTTGTCGGCGTGCTTGCCGCCGTTGATGATGTTGGCCATGGGGACGGGCAGAACCCGGGCGTTGGCCCCGCCGATGTAGCGATAGAGGGGCGATTCGTACGCCGCTGCTGCGGCCTTGGCCGCGGCCAGGCTGACGCCGAGGATGGCGTTGGCCCCGAGCTTGCCCTTGTTCGGAGTGCCGTCGGCCTCGATGAGCGCGCGATCGAGCGCCACCTGGTCGCTGGCATCCCGGCCAATGGCCACCTTGGCCAGCGCGCCGTTGACGTTGTCCACGGCATGGGTCACGCCTTTGCCGCCGTAGCGCTTCTTGTCGCCATCCCGCAGCTCGACAGCTTCGTGAATCCCCGTGCTGGCCCCCGAGGGAACCGCGGCCCGGCCGAGGGTGCCGTCAGCCAGAATCACATCGACCTCCACGGTCGGGTTGCCGCGGCTGTCAAGAATCTCGCGCCCGCGCACCTGGGCGATCGTCGCAACTGATTTACTCATGGCGTTCGTCAAGCTCCAAGTCCGGGGGAGGATATTCCCTCGCCTGGTCGGGCAGAACCGCCGTCAGCCGGATCTGTGCTCCGCTGCTGGGCTCGCTTGCGCCCGCTCAGACTGGCGATCGCCATCCTGCCCAGCGGTTGCACGCCGTCGGGCACGTTCACATGGATCGCCCTGGCCGAGCCGGGCCCCCGGACCACGACGGCTCAACCTTGATCACTAGCAGTTTTTATCCGACACCGGTGCCGGCCGGTCAAGTCCGCAACAGGGGTACGACGTAGTTTTTGAGAAAAAACGGCGAATCCGGTCCCAGGTGACCTCCCAGATAACCGGTTGTCACCATCCGCGGTGCCCAGCGAACCTGCCGGAGCTTGGCGTACGGGCCGTCAAGGTGGGAACCGCTGACGGTCAGGGGCGGGGGGATGCGGAAACCGACCAATCCCGCGCTGGCGGTCCATACCCGGTCGGCCGTGCCGAAGATGCGAGTACCAGCTCCCAGGATGAACAGATCCAGTGGCGACCAGAAGACAACCATCTCTCTTCTCACGGCGCGGAGGGCCGTCGTCAGGTCATACTCGGGCGAGAGGGCCGGCGCGAGGATTATGGCTCGTTCCACCGATTCCTCCTCGAGCTGCTCCAGCGCCTTGACGACCACCCCGGAACCGCCCGACTTGGCGATCAGGAATACCGGGTCGTCCGGCTGGCTGGTCCGGAACTGCCGGACCTCGTCAGCAAGCAGGGCAGCCTTGAGATCGCGGTTGGAGACATTGGTCAGGTCGGCGAACCACCTCCCGAACCCGTGCCCCCAAGGGAACACGTGGATGGCGTAGTTCAGACCCTCGACGGCCAGGACATAGCGCAGAGCCGTGCCGCAGAGGTCAAACCCGCCAACCCCACCAGCCACGAGAACCAGACCCCGCCGGCGGCTGTCAGCCGCCTCGTTGCCGCTGTCTGCCGCGTCGGGCGCGGTCGGCACGCCGGGTGTGCCATCGTGCAAGAACGGCAGCGCATCATCGATCGGCTGGCCAAAGATGAGGCGGTAGAGCGGCTCGATCAGAATCCGGGATAACGCGATCATGCCAGCGACCTGTTCTGTTCACAAGGACCGGGGCGGAACCGAAGGTGTAGGATCGGCCGGTTTCGCGGGGCCCGGCTTTTCCTTGTCCTGATCGCGATCCTTGTCCTTTTCCTAGTCGCGTTCTCGCTCCGTCCTGGAATGCGCAGGAGGTGTCGGTTCAGTCTCGGTATCTTGCCATTTCATGGCGCGGGCATGCCGCATGGGCGCGATCCGGAGGATGACCTCGCCGTCCTGGAACAGCCGGACAGTGCCGTTAGACTGGCTGACGACCACGGCCAGGGCCTTGGTCACGGCCGTGATTGCGGCGGCGGCCCAGTGCCGCGTGCCCAGGCCCTTGGGAACGGTCAGGCCGGTCATTGGCGCGTCGATCAGCCGGCAGGCGGCCTCGACCGTGCCGTCGCGGGCCACGACAAACGCCCCATCCATCTGGGCGATCTCCTTGATCGCCTCGCGGACGCGAGGGTCGCGAACGTTGCGCTCCTTGCGGCGATATCCCTTGAACGGGTCGAACCCCAGCGGGCGCGTGCGGGGCAGGACGTTGCGCACGTCGCCGACCACAATCAAGGTTCCCACTGCCTTGCCCTCGCGCCCCTCGCGGCCGATCTCCACCGCCGTATCGACTACAGCCTTGAGGGTCTCGAACGGGACCCAGTTTTCCAGGGCCCGCAGGTCGCGAGCGGTCAGCCGCTCCAGGTGCTCTCCCAACCGGATCACGGTCAGCGAGTCCAGGGCCTCGGCCTCGAAACCCGAGTAAGCCACCACCACGCGTGCACCCGCCTTGAGATGGTCGTTGGCGACCGCCTCGATCAAGGCCAGAGTGATGCGCTCGGCGATCGCCGCCTCGGTGGGCTCGACCTCGATGGCCTGGAGGCCCAGCTTGCGGATGGCCTCCAACTGCCGCGGCGAGGACGAGGCCACAAAGATCGCCACTCCCCCCGCGCAGACCGAGCGCACCAGCTCCCACTCCATCGGTCCTTCGGGCATGATCAGCACACCCGATGCGCCCAATCGCATGGCGGCCTCGCAGGCCAGCGACAGGATCGGCAAGGGCGCGGTCGCCTTGGAGACAAGGTTGGGCGTCACGGCGTGCGGCCTCGATCGGATGACGAACTGCCAAACGGGATCGACGCAAGAGCGAAGTCCAAAGGGCTGATCCTTGACTCGCACCGGCTCGATCCGGAGGGCTTTGCGAGCCGGTCAGCACGACCCCGCTGGCATCGTCGCGCCGCAACTCCGATCGAGAGCCGCCATTCACTTCTTTTTGGGCTCTTCCTTCTTGACCTCGGCGGGCTTGGATTCTTCCTTCTTGACCTCGGTGGGCTTGGCCGCTGCCGTGTGTCCCTTGGCCTTGCGCACCTCATCGATATACTTGTTCAATATGTTGGCGCGCTGATCATACCACGCCTTCAAACCCGCGCTGGGGTTGATGATCCTCAGTTCGGTCTGGGGGTTGATGGTCACGCCCTCGAGCGTCTTGCCGTAACCGGTGAACCAGCCGCAGAGGACCTCGGGAGTCAGGGCCCAGACCCCCCCCTTCTTGGCACTGGGGTCCTTCAAGGTTCGCGCGTCGAGCGCATAACCCTTGATCAGGATGTCGAGGATCGGCGGCGGATCGATCGAGGAATCGACCAGTCCGGCGTCCTGGGCGGCAACGATGGCTTCCGCCACGGCGAGGCGCGCCTTCTCCAGC
This sequence comes from Planctomycetaceae bacterium, assembly GCA_019237095.1. Classification (GTDB taxonomy): domain Bacteria; phylum Planctomycetota; class Planctomycetia; order Isosphaerales; family Isosphaeraceae; genus Aquisphaera. The sequence continues at coordinate 1,272 of JAFAHT010000233.1, read as the reverse complement.
TTCTCCTCGACCTCCTTGGGAACGGTCGGAGGAGGGGCTTCCACGGCTTTCTCGGGCTCTTTCTTGGCCGGCTCGCCCTTGGCCTCATCTTTCTTCGCGGCGTCGGTCTTGGGGGCCTCTTGCTTCGGCGCAGGGGCAGTCTCTTTCTTGACCTCCTGGGCAATCGCGGGTCCGGTCCACGCCATTGCCACGGTCAGAGCCATTCCAAATAAGAACGCGAGCTGAACAACTCGACGGACCACTAGCAGATCTCCTTTCTGAATGCCACTGTCGGAATCACCCATCCCCGAATGTGTCGGGGCGTTTCGGAATCCGATCGGTTCAGTTCGTCCAGGCACGTCCACGCCTCCGGACTGTCCGGAACGCATGATATCGCCGAGTTTAACGGCCATGGCGCCGCCATGCTAGGGACATCGCCTGCGATGTCGCGCCGATTCGTGCGATTGGCCACCTCGCCTCTTCCATAAGCGATCCGACAGCCTCGTTAATTTCCCCAGTCTTCCTGTTTTTTGGTGGTCTTGCTCCACGCCCTAGTAGTCCGGACTGACGTGGCTCACGAAATACCGTCTGTCCCCGCCGCTGCAAGATGTTTGGAGCGTGGAATCTATGACACCGATTGTGCACCATTTGCTTGGAACTCGGGTTATGCGGGGAAGTCGGATTGCCGAAAGAATAACAGGTGGTCTGGCTGCGACGAGCCGCTGCATGGCGGAGGCCGTTTCGGGATACGCGGTGGTCAGGGAGGATCGTGATGGGGTGCACATCGTCAAGCAGACCGAGCAGCCCGATGCGTCGAGCCCGGCCGATGCTGGAAGGGCTGGAACAGCGCTGGGTTCCGAGCCAGGCCGCTGGCGGACTACCGATCGTCCCGGACTCGAGCCCTCCCAGCGGGGAGTTCTTCCATAATTACCAGCAGTTCAACTACACCACCCCCAGCGGAACGCACGTTGAGATCAAGATCATCGGCCGGGGAAGTCTCCAGGGAACCACCGTCGACTCCAGCGGTGGGCTGCATCTTCTGTTCAGCAAGACGAACGCCTATACCAAGATCGTCAGCAATGTTCACGGCGGGACCGGGCAGGCCGATCTGGCCAGCATCTACAACGCGGACCTCTACAACAATCATGCAGTGACCAGTCTCAGCGGCATCGGCGCCAGCGTGCTCGATACGATCAACCTGCGCAAATTCAACCTGATCGCGGGCGGCACGATCAACGTGGAGTCGGGAATCGACAACCTGAATCTCAACTCGGTCGGGCCCGACACGCAGAT
>JAFAHT010000288.1 GCA_019237095.1 Planctomycetaceae bacterium | reverse complement strand
TTCCTCGTGACGCGATCTCCGGATATGCTGATCCTTATGCGGATGGCCAGCGACATCGCCACGTGCATGTACTACACCGGGCTCGACCCGTTCACCGGTCAGGAAGTCTACGTCGCGCGTCACCTGCGAGACCGCAAGCTGCAACGGGCGCTACTTCAGTTCTTCAAGCCGGAAAATTACTTCGAGGTCCGCAAGGCCCTGCTGGCCGCGGGCCGGCACGACCTGATCGGCCCTGGCTGCGATGCGTTGATATCGTCCCAGCCGCCGCAGGCGGCTTTGCAGGCCCGGATGGCCAAAGCCCGCAGCGAGCTGACCGGGGGTCAGTATGTGCATACAATCGCCAAGCCCGGGACAAAGACGCCTCGGGCGACAGCTCTTCAGCGCGGGCCCGGTAGCGGATACCGGCCGCATCGCAAGACGGCCCGGCGCCGACCCCACTGAACTGAACGCCAGGACGCCGCCCCGCGTGAGGGCCACGGTGTTCACCAGATTCGAGGTTTGCCCCGGATGGTTCGTAAAGACTCTCGACGCCCTGCTGCTGCCGGGGGAAATCCGCCGCGTCAAGCTCACCCGTCTGGCGCGCGCGAAAGGGCGTTCCGCGGCAAGCCCGGCTCCGCACCGTCGGACGGGCCCGGCCGCCGCGCCGCGAACTCTGGCGGCAACGCCTCCGGCGCCGGCGCCAGTCAAGCCGGTACCACACGTCCCGGTCCGATGCAGGTGAAGTCACTTCCGGCCGTGGCGGACTTGACGACGTCTGTCGCGCCCACCGTGCTGAGGGCTGTCTTCGATTCGGGCGCAAGGCTCGAGCCCGCGGTGGCCCAGGCGTTGCGGTCCCATCCCAGCGTGCGGAGAAGCGATCGCCACCTGGTGCTGCGCTCAATGGCCGCCCTCTGCCGCTGGTGGGGCTGGATCGAGCCCCTTCACCTGCTTCAGGTGGGGGATCAGCTCATGCTTGCCACCTTGCTCGATTGCCACGAAGTCGACGGGATTTGCAGAGCCTGGGCCAGCAAGGCCGGGCGGCCCTTCGATCGTTTGATGGCGGTCGGCGATGCTCCAGGCTGGACCGCCCGGGCGGAGGGACTCAAGCGGTGGGTGGGAGGCGGGCCGGTGACGGCCGACCCCTGGCTGCTCTTTCCCGCCTGGTTCCGCGACCAGCTTCCCGTGCCGCCCGGCGACGCGCCGGCCAAGGCACGCCGGCTCGCCTTGCTGCACGCCTTGCAGACCCGCTTGCCGCTCTGGGTCGGGGTTCGCGGCGCCGCGGAGAAGGCAATCTGGAACGAGCTGCGCGAGGCCGGTCTGAAGCCCTGGATCCACCGTCGTCTCACCACCGCGGCCAGGTTTGATCCGGATACCGATCTCACATCTCTGAGGCCCTACCGTGAGGGTGATCTGGCCATCGACGATCTCTCATCCCAGGCCTTGGGGAAAGTCTGTGATCCGGACCCGGGCGAGCGCTGGTGGGACGCAATCGGTGGCACCGGCCTGCACGCGCTTCATCTTGGTGCGCTCATGCAGAACAAGGGGGCCGTGGTCACAACTTTCGAGCACGACAAACGCCGCCACGAGACGGCAATCCGGCTGCGGCGGTTTCCCTTCCGCAACGTCGCCGCGAAGCTCTGGGACGGCCGCCGCTGCCCCGGCAAGCCGGGCTCGTTCGACGGCGTGCTCGTGGATGCACCGTGCTCGGCAGTAGGAAACTGGCGCCGGCACCCCGAGCTCCGCTGGATTGTCAAGAAAAAGGACCTGCCCCAACTGGTCGAGCGCCAGAAGCAACTTCTCGACGCTGCCAGCGCGGCCGTCCGTCCCGGCGGGACGCTGATCTACTCGGTGGCAACAGCCACGGTGATCGAGACGCTCGATGTGATCACCGCCTTCCTCGGCACTCACCCCGAGTTCGGTCTCGATCCCTTTCCCCACCCCCTCGAGGAATCGACCACTGCCGGCACACTCCAGCTCTGGCCGCACCTGCATGACTCCGAGGCACGGTTCATCGCCCGGATGGTGCGGAAGACGTCGCCAAAAGAGTGACTTGTAAATGACCCCCATGGGGTAACTTACATTGAACCATGGATTTCCGCGATCCCGAGCGGCCCGTTCCGTGTCGAGATTGGCGAGGCCGGTACAATGAGACATGCCCTGGGAAAGGGTGGAGACCAAGTTATGGAGATGCAGGCATGACAGGAGCCAGCGCAAACGGAGACGGAGACGGACAGGCTGGCGGGGAGCAAGGAGCAACGGCCGGGCCGCGGATCCCGGGCCGGCGGCAGGTGACCGCTGCCCTCCTGGTGGCGATGATGGTAACGGCGATGGAGCAGTTGGTGGTCTCGCCGGCCATGCCCACAATCATCGCCCAGCTCAAAGGCTTCGAGATCTATCCTTGGGTCGTCTCGGCCTACCTGCTGGCGTCCACTGTCAGCACTCCGATTTACGGGAAGCTCGCCGACCTCTTTGGCCGCAAGCGGATCTTACTGTTCGGTCTGGTCTTATTCAGCGTGGGCTCGATGCTCTCCGGAACCGCGCAGAGCATGGGTCAGTTGATCGCCATGCGGACCGTTCAGGGCCTGGGCGCAGGAGCTGTTGCCCCGATCGTCCTGACCTTGCTGGGAGACATCTTCACCCTGGAAGAGCGAGCCCGCATCCAGGGACTCTTCAGCACGGTCTGGGGCCTGTCGAGCATCGCGGGGCCGCTGATCGGCGGCTGGCTGACGGTCAACCTCAACTGGCGCTGGGTCTTCTTCGTGAGCGTGCCGTTCGCTGTCGTGGCTTCGCTCATGCTCGCCTGGTGCCTCCACGAGCGCGTGGAGCGGCGGACCGTGGCCCCGATCGACTGGGCCGGCACCGGGCTACTCACGGCGGGACTCTCCACGCTGCTGCTCATCGTGCTCGACGGCTCGAGTTTGGGCATGCAGATCGATCTCGTTCTGGCCGGACTGACGGCCGTGCTCCTGGTCGACTTTGTCTCTCGGGAACTTCACGCCGAAGACCCGATCCTGCCCATGGATCTGATGATTCGGCCGACGATAGCAACCTCGGTGATCGGCAACTTTCTGATCGGCGGGATCCTCTTCGGGATCGAGACCTACGTGCCGCTCTTCATCCAGGGCGTGCGCGGCGGCGATGCCAGGGAGGCAGGCCAGGCGCTGACACCGCTCTTCCTGGCCTGGGCCGTCAGCATGGCCTTCGCCGCCCCGGCCGTGGTTCGCTGGGGATTCCGCAGGGGAGGAATCTTCGGTGCCGGTCTTGTCGTCATGGGCGTGATGGGACTCATCGCCGGCGCGATGTTCCCCGCCTGGACCCGTCTTGCATTCACGGTGGCCTTGATCGTCGTCGGCATGGGAATGGGCCCGGCCTCGCTGAGCTTTATACTGGCCGTCCAGCACGCCGTGAGCTGGGGCCAGCGCGGGGTGGCGACTGGAGCGGTGATCTTCTTCCGCACCATCGGGGGAGCGATCGGGGTGGGGCTCCTCGGCGGAGCTCTTGGCTGGGAGCTGAGCTATTTACTGACCTCAGCCGGCGCTACCGGGATCGACGTTGGCGCTGCGCTGAGACCCGAGACGCACCACCAGCTCACTCCTGCGAACCTCGTGATGGTCCAGTCCGTTCTCGGCCTCTCGCTCCGCGACCTCTACATTCAGATGCTGGTCCTGGCCCTGGGCACGCTGCTTTGCACGGCCTGGCTGCCGGGCAAGCCGGCAACGATCGATTCCGCGTCAGAATCTGCCTCTCAGCCCGAAACCACCGAGCCCGAGTTCATCGTGACGGGTTCGGAAACCTGAATTGTTCCTGACGGTCGGGAAGGGCCTCATCCGCCAAAGCTCCTCAGGGAGCAGAGCTTTCCCCCAGTCTCGACGTCCGATTCACTCGCCACTCGCCACTATTCCGAGCCACTATTCTGAAAGCCATTCGCCGCTGAAGACCTCCGTTGCCGGGCCGGTCATGAAGACCGACGCCTGCCGATCAGGCCAATCCAGAACGAGCTCGCCGCCGGGAAGATGGGCCAGGATGCGCCGCCCGGTCCGGCCCGTCAGGACGCCAGCGACACAGACGGCACAGGCCCCGGTGCCGCAGGCGAGTGTAATGCCGGAGCCGCGTTCCCAGGTCCGCATTCGGACCTCGCTCGGACTGAGAAGATCGACGACATGCACGTTCACTCGCCGCGGAAACATTGGGTGATGTTCCAGGGCCGGGCCCAGGATCTCCAGGGGAAACCGCTCGACTTCATTCACGTAGATGACGGCGTGCGGGTTTCCCATGGAGACCGCGGTCACGGCCAGCGTCCGGTCGTCGATCCGGATCGGCGCATCGATGGGAGGGTCGCCGCAGAGGAGCGTGGGGATCTCGATATCCTTCAAGATCGGCACCCCCATGTCCACACGGACACGCCGGACCCTGCCGCCTTCGACTTCGAGGTCCAGCGCGAGAAGTCCTCGACCGGTCTCGACCGTCACGCGCTCCTTCCTGGCCAGACCGTGATCGTACAGGTACTTGGCCACACATCGAACGCCGTTGCCGCACATCTCACCCTCGGAGCCGTCGGCGTTGAACATCCTCATCCGCGCATCGGCCACCTCGGATGGCATGATCAGGATCAGACCATCGGATCCCACGCCGAAATGCCGGTCGCTCATGGTCACCGCCAGGCGCGCGGGGTCAGACGGAGGAGATTGGGTGAATGTCTCGACGTAGACGTAATCGTTGCCGATCCCGTGCATCTTGGTGAATTTCATGACAGTGCCGCTGTGCGACTTTGAGCGTGTAATGTCCAGGACGATGCGGCCTTGCCGCCCGAGAGAGCGGGACCAAGCACCGATTATCCAGGTAACTCCCGAAAATCTAACACGAAACCAGACGCCGTGATAAGGCCGCCGGTTCGGGTTCTCTGCGGTGCCAAGACCCTTGTCTATTCAGGGCCGGGGGCCTAACGTTGGGATGTTGTTTCTCCACTGGCGAATTGCCAACGCGAGCCCGAGGCCATCCATGCTGGGTACGTCCACAACCCCTTACGACTTACGGTTCCGCTTACTGGACATCCCGGTTCGCATTCATCCCTTATTCTGGCTGATGGCGGCTGTGCTGGGATTTCAGGAAAACAACATCCCCGCAGTGCTGATCTGGATCGGCTGCGTCCTGGTCTCAATCTTGGTCCACGAATACGGCCATGGGCTGATGGCCAAGCATTTTCATGGTTCGCCATCGATCGTGCTGTACGGCCTGGGAGGGCTGTGCTCCTCCCAGGGGGAACGAACTCCCGGCCAGCGCCTGGCGGTCCTCTTCGCGGGCCCCGGCGCCGGGTTCATTCTGTGCGCAGTGGTGCTCGCAGTCACATCGCTGGCCCTCGGTATCACGGGGGGTGAGCATCTGGCAGTCATGCAGCGACTCGTCGGACTCAGCGCGAACAGGGAGCACCTCTTCGGCGCGATGCAAAAGTTTTCGTCGCCGGAGATTTTCATGATCTATTACAACATGATCTGGATCAACTTGCTCTGGGGATTGGTCAATCTGCTGCCGATCTATCCCCTGGACGGGGGGCAGGCAACCCAGGTCGTGCTTTCCCAGGTTGACCGCAGGCACGGAGTCCGCCGTGCTCATATTGTCTCTCTGGTCACCGCCGGCGTGCTCGCCGTGCTGGCGGCCAGTGCCAGCCGTCATGACTATTTCCTCGTGATCTTCTTTGGAGTCCTCGCCGTTCTCAATTATCAGGTTCTTCAATCGCTCCACCAGGCTAAAGCGTTTGGCGTCTACCACGACGACGACTGGTGGCGGGATTGAGATTGGCTCTCCACGTCGCGGCTGCGCTTCTCCACGCAGCATGCCGGCGCTACTTGTTCTTGGCATAACCTATGTTATTGACGCAGCCATAGTTGCGTCGGAATGATCGACTCGGGTTGGTCCCCCCTTCCTTTTGCTCCGGCAATCATCAACAATTCGTTGTAAAATCCGGAACAGGATTGGAATCAGGATGACCCGGGAGGCTCCGGGATAGAGATACCAGAACACAATCCATGCGCTCACGCAAGAAATCGCCGCCCGCCGTACGATCGAAGCGCGGTTTGCAGGTTGTTTCAGGACGAGGCGGCTCCCGTCGGGCGCCGGAGGGGTCGGCCCACGCCTTGGCCCTGAAGGGTTCGAGAGATCCCTCTGCCGAACACCCCAACCGCCTACCGCTTCTTCCTTTGCGCTCTGATGTCGTGTTTCCACAGACGGTCGTGCCGCTGGTGATCAACCGTCCCAGCGGGATTCGACTGGTGGACGAGGTTTTGATCGGGGAGCGGTTGGTCGGGCTGGTCAGCCAGTTGCATCCTGAGGTCGACGAGCCGGGGATGACTGACCTCTATCCGACAATTTGTGTCGGGACCGTGCTCAAGATGCTCAAGTTTCCGGACGGTTCGACTCGGATTGTGTGTCAGGGTCAAACCCGGGCGCGGCTGGTCAAGGTGGTTCAAACCCAGCCCTATCTGATTGGTGAGGTCGAGCCACTGGAAGAGGAGCTGCTGGAGGAAGGGGTTGAGCTGGACGCCTTGGTCCATCATGTCAATCGGCTCTTCCAGCGGATGATCGATCAGAGCCAGCAGATTCCGGAGGAGCTTCAGGTCGCGGCCATGAACACCCGAGAGCCGGGGCGGCTGGTTGACCTGCTGGCCTCGAGCTTGCCCTTCTCGATCGAGGAGCGCCAGGTTCTGCTGGGCGAGATCAACGTGCGGACCCGGCTCGAGCGGCTGGGGCAGTATCTGTCTCGCCAGCTTGCCGTCCTGGAGCTTTCGACCAAGATTCAGGAGCAGGTCGGCTCCGAGCTGTCGAAGGCCCAGCGGGATCACTTCCTGCGGCAACAGATCAAGGCCATTCAGGAGGAGCTGGGGGAAGGCGAGCCCGATAATCCCGAAATCGCCGAGCTCTGGGAGCGGATCAAGGCGGCGGGTCCGCCGGAGGATGTTCTGCATGAGGCAGAGCGCGAGCTCGAGCGGCTGGCCGCCATGCACCCCAGCTCGGCCGAGTACTCGATTGTCCGCACTTATCTCGACTGGCTGGCGATCCTTCCCTGGGGCAAGTCGAGCCGCGATCGCCTTGACCTGCGCCGGGCGCGGAAAGTCCTCGACCACGACCACTATGATCTCGAGAAGATCAAGGAACGCATCCTCGAGTACCTGGCCGTGCGTAAGCTCAAGAAGGACATGAAGGGACCGATCCTCTGCTTCGCCGGCCCTCCGGGAACAGGCAAGACGTCGTTGGGCAAAAGCATCGCTCGAGCGCTGGGCCGAGAGTTCGTACGGGTCAGCCTGGGCGGCGTTCATGACGAGGCCGAGATCCGGGGCCATCGCCGTACCTACGTGGCCGCCATGCCCGGCAGAATCATCCAGGGCATTCGCAAGGCCGCGACGAACAATCCGGTCTTCATGCTCGACGAGGTCGACAAGCTGGGCGCGGATTTCCGGGGCGACCCCTCCTCCGCGCTCCTGGAGGTCCTTGACCCCGAGCAGAACTCGACCTTTCGCGACCATTACCTCGACGTCGATTTCGACCTTTCCAAGGTGATGTTCATCGCTACTGCCAACATGCTGGAGACGATCCCCTCACCCCTGCTGGACCGGATGGAAGTCCTTCAGCTTCCCGGCTACAGTGAGGAAGAAAAGACGATGATCGCCCAGAAGTACATCATCCCCAAGCAGCTTGACGCCCACGGGCTGGTGGCCGGCGACCTCGAGATCACCGAGCTGGCGCTCAAGAAGATCATCGCGGACTATACGCGGGAGGCCGGCTTGCGCAACCTCGAGCGAGAAATCGCCGGCATCTGCCGCAAGGTCGCTCGCCGCCGCGCCGAGGGCAAGCGGGGCACCATCAGCGTGGGACCAAACCAGCTTGCTGACCTGCTGGGCCCCTCGCGCTTCTTCCGCGAGCTGGTTGACCGGACGGGCATCCCCGGGGTCGCCACCGGGCTGGCCTGGACACCCACCGGCGGCGAGATCCTCTTCATCGAGGCCACCGGGATGCCCGGCAAGGGTCAGCTCATGCTCACCGGCCTGCTTGGCGAGTCGATGCGAGAGAGCGCGCAGGCGGCGATGAGCTACCTCAAGAGTCACGCCAAGGCGCTGGCTCTCGACGCCTCGCGCTTCAACAAGACGGACGTGCACATCCATGTCCCGGCCGGTGCCGTCCCCAAGGATGGACCCTCCGCTGGTGTGGCCATCGCCGCCGCGCTCATCAGCCTGTTTCGAGACGAGCCCATCCAGACCGAGCTGGCAATGACCGGCGAGGTCACGCTCACCGGGCGCGTGCTTCCCGTGGGCGGAGTCCGAGACAAGATCCTCGCCGCCCGCCGCGCCGGAATCCGCACGCTGCTCATTCCCCGGCACAACGAGAAGGACCTGGTCGAACTTCCGCCCGAGGTCAAGGCCGACCTGACATTCCGGCTGGTTGACACGCTCGACGACGTGGTCCCGAGGCTGTTCGAGGTACGAAGCGTCAAGTCGAAGCGGAAACCCGACCCGATCAAGTCCAAGGCGCCCGCATTGACCACGGTCAAGACGCCGAAGATCAGCCCGCAGACCACCCCAAAGACCGAGCTTCCTGCAACCAAGCTGCCCCGCCGCCCGCGGACAGTGTGAGCTGGACCGAGCCGAAAACCTTTATCCTGAGCGGCCTCGCCGCGGGTGTGGCCACCATCCTTTTCCTGTCCTGGCTGCGCATGGTCAGGCCCGGCACCGCGACGGGCTATGAGCTGGATTCGATCGCCGCGTGCGTCGTCGGCAGGGTCTCGCTTCAGGGCGGCCGGGGCAGCATCCTGGGCGCCGCCGCCGGATGTCTGCTGCTCCAGGCCCTGCGGACCCAGATCACCATGAGCGGCTTCCCGGAGGAATACCGCACCCTGGTGACCGGCATCGTGATCTTGATCTTCGCCGCCGCCGCCCTGGCGCGGAGGAAAGAGCGAGGTTGAGGCGGCCGCCGAGCTGATCGGCGACCCGGGCGATCCTGTCAGCCCGCACTTGGTCTGGCCCAAAACGGAGGTTTCTCATACGCTCTGGCCTCGTGGTCCTTGACCCTTCGATTTCGGGAAGGAACATCGAGGTCGGCATGAAGATCGAGCACCCGCTCCTGATTCGCGCCATCGGTTGCACGGGGGCCTGGCTGGTCCGACGCCTCGGCAACACCATCGATTATCACTTCCGGTACGAGGACTCGTCGGTCAATCCGGAGGTGGCCCGGAGGCTCGGGCAGCGGTACATTTATGCGTTTTTCCACGAGGTGATGCTCTTCCCGGCCCATTACTGGGCCTGGCCCGAGATGCACATCCTGATCAGCGACCATCGCGATGGCGAGCTGATCACCCAGGTGATCGAGCGGCTCGGTTTCGGCATTGTCCGCGGGTCGACCACCCGGGGCGGAGCACGCGCCCTGCGCGAGATGACCTCGAAGATCGACAGGGGAAATTTGTGCGTCACTCCCGACGGCCCGCGCGGGCCGCGCAGGCATGTCCACCAGGGTCTGGTCTACCTGGCCAGCCGGACTGGGCTGCCGATCGTCGGAGCCGGGATGGCCTTCAAGAATCCGTGGCGTGCCGCGAGCTGGGACCGGTTCTGTGTGCCTCGCCCGCATAGCAAGGCCGCATGCGTGGCTCCCGCCCCGGTCACGGTGCCCGCCGACGCCGATCGCGAGACCCTCGAGGCCTGCCGCGCCTTGGTCGAGCATCGAATGCAAATGGCCACCGATGAGGCGGAAGCCTGGGTGGAGCAGCTCTGACCGAAGTGCCGCGGCCACCGACCCACCATGGCGAAATGGTCGAGTTGGGCTTGCCAGGGACACGAAGGCCAAGTAAGCTACAGGCGCATTTCCGGGCTGTCGCCATCCTGTCTTTCAGGTCTTCGCCGGCTGCACCCAGGACGCTCGGTCTCCCATGAGCTCACATCCTGCCGATCCGCAGCGTCTCGATGGACCGATCCGGTGGCGCTTGCTCCTGCTGGCGACGGGGTTGGTAGGGCTCTTGGACGTGTCGCGGTGGTTGGAACCCGACCCCCGTGGATTTGGAACTCACATGCAGCTTGGCCTCGGTCCCTGCGCGTTTACCGTGCTGACGGGTCGTCTCTGTCCGACATGCGGAATGACGACCGCGTTTGCCTGGTTCACGCGGGGCTGCCTGGGCCAGTCGTGGCATGCCAATCCGATGGGGTGTTTGATTGCCCTGCTGATTCTTCCCGTCTCAAGCTGGTTATTTGTATGCGTCTGGCTCAAGAGACCCGTAGGTTTTCGGTCGGTTGACCGGCCCCTGATGGGACTCTTGGTAGCGATCGTCTCCGCCAGTCTCGCGTTCTGGATCATTCGATTCCTCGGTGCTCCCCTCAACCCGGGACCCTCCGGCCTGCCGCCGGTTTTCGGCCCCGGGTAAGCCGGCGCCCGAACCAAGGAAGGAGGGGGTGAAGGATGACCCCTCGAACTCTGGCAAGGATGCGGCACGCAGCCGCGATGATTCTGCTGGCTGGGAGCTCGGTCGCACTGGTGGGGTGCGACCCGCGCGCCGCGTTTTACTTCCTCCAGCCGAACGCCCCCACGATCGCCGCGCCCGGGCCCAAACTCGAGGGTAAGAAGGTTGTCGTCCTGACGCATGCCACATCGGCAAGCCAGGCTGAGTTTCCCGCGTTGGAGCGCGACCTGAACCGGGAGTTTGTCTCCCACCTCAAGACGGTGAAGAAGGTCACCGTGGTCGATCCGGAGAAGGTGAGGACCTGGGTTGAGGGTCATCCCAAGTGGACCGACCCCACCGACGCCGCGCGTGACTTCGAGGCGGATATCGTGATCTTTCTTGAGCTGGAGCAGTTTCAGGTTCAGGCGCCGGGAGATCTGAACATACTCCAGGGCAGCGCCAAGGTGCATCTCCAGGCCTTCGAGCTTACCCCGCCCAAGAACAGCAAGGGTAAGCCGATTCTCGACCAGCCCAAGGAGTCCAACTCGATCTACGACGACTACCAGGAAAGCACGTTCCCGATTCGAGGGCCCATCCCCATGGACTCGGGAGTGGGTCGGGCCGCTTTCAAGAACAAGTTCATCCAGGTGTTAGGCAGCGAGTGCTCCTGGCACTTCGTCGATCACTCCCCGGACGACATGATCCAGGACGTGAAGTTCAACCAGCGGTAAGTCTGCCTGAGCCTCGCCGGGGGCAGCGTCCTGGCCTACCGGGCGAATCGTTGCGATCTTGTCGATGGGATGGAGCCGTCACCCAAGGCAACGCCGTGGGCAGGGCTCTGTCCCCCGACTGCGGACTCGGGGCGGGTCTGAAGTACCCGCCCCGAGCGTCGCTTTGAGCCCGACCGGCACCATCTGGCTTCCATGACCGAAGCCGTCGAGGACGCCGTGGAGTCCGCACCGGCAGCATGCAGGTTCTCGGGAGCCTCTTTTTCAATTCAAGGAAGAGACCTGGAATCATGGATTCGAGATTCGCTCAGGCACCATCGCAGAGGGAGTTCCCGGGCTCAGCGAAGCAGGCATCGCGTCCGTCGCAGGTCTTTCATGGCCTCGGTAAATCCATGCGGCAGACGTCGCCCGTCACTTGCAGGTCGCTCCTGATCGCGGGCTTGCTCTACCTGGCCTGCCTCCTGGTCGCAGTCCTTCCCTATCCTCTGGGGTTGGCCCGCAACCTCCCATCGGCAGGTGATCCATCACAGCATCTCTGGATCATGAGGTGGTACAAAACCTGCTTGCTCGAGGGGAAGAACCCTCTCTTCTGCAACGAGCTGCAAGCGCCGGTGGGTGTGCCCCTGGCATACTTCACGCCCTTGCTTCTCCAATCGCTGCTGTACACGCCACTCTCCTTCATCTTCGCAAATGATGTCGTTATCTATCATATTTTGTGGGTCACGGGGCTCGTGACGACCGGCCTCGGCACGTTTGTGCTGGCGACCTTGCTGACCCAAGATCGTCGGGCAGCCTGGCTGGGAGGACTGCTGGCCATGCTCAGCGGGCCGATGATGATGCATGCCC
>JAFAHT010000257.1 GCA_019237095.1 Planctomycetaceae bacterium | reverse complement strand
CGATCTCGCGGATCAAGCAACTGGCTAGCGCTTTCCGCGTCTCCGGAGCGCCCCGGGCGCCCGAGGCCCTACGTGTGGAGGACCGGTGATGAGGATTGCCGAGGTCATCGGCCGAGTGACCCTCTCCCGCCTTCACCCCAGCCTCCGCGGTGGCAGGTTCCTGGTCGCTGTCCCTTTGCCTCTCGAGGCAATGACCGAAGGATCGCGTGCACGCGGCGAGGAGCTGGTCGTTTACGACAACCTGGGGGCTGGACTCGGGGCCCTGATCGGCGTCAGCGAGGGCCGCGAGGCCGCCAACCCTTTTGGCAAGACAAAGACACCGGTGGACGCCTTCTGCGCCTGCCTGATCGACCAACTTTCCTTTTAGTGAGCCATGAACGACGTGTCTCGGGCGGACCGAGAACGATCCGCACGATCCAGTTTCCTGGAAACTCTCGACGACGGTGAGGATCCCTATGATCGGCAACGGCACGACGATGAACGAATGGAAAATGCGGGAGCTGATGTGCGAGATCGGCCGCCGGATCTACAATAAGGGGTTCGCCGCGGCCAATGACGGCAACATCAGTTGCAAGCTCTCCGACGACCGCGTGCTCTGCACGCCCACGCGCGTGTCCAAAGGCTTCCTGAAGCCCGACGACCTGTGCATCGTGGACCTCGAGGGCAAGCAGATCTTGGGAAAACGCAAGCGCTCCAGCGAGGTCCTGCTGCACCTGACCATCATGAAAGCACGCGCTGAAATCCGCTCGGTCGTGCACTGTCATCCCCCCCACGCAACCGCGTTCGCCGTGGCTCAGGAACCGATCCCGAAGTGTGTCCTGCCCGAAATCGAAATCTTCTTGGGCGAGGTGGCGATCTCACCCTACGAAACCCCGGGCGGCCAGAAGTTTGCCGACACCGTGCTGCCGTACGTCAAGGACACCGAGACGATCCTGCTGGCAAACCACGGCACGGTCACCTATGGCACGGACCTGGAAGACGCCTACTTCAAGACCGAGATCATCGACGCCTACTGCCGGATCTTGCTGCTGGCCAAGCAACTGGGCAAGGTCAACTACTACAACGACGACAAGGCCGCCGAGCTGATCAAGCTCAAGCCGAACCTCGGCATTTCCGACCCGCGGCTGACCCGCGGCCTCGAGAACTGCGACCTGTGCGGCAATAGCCTGTTTCGCCAGGGCTACGGCGACTTCAGCCCCGAGCCCAAGGTCTTCATCCATCCCAAGCTTCTGGAGAACGGCCAGCCGTCAGGCGCGGGGGTCGCCTGCCCGGTTCCATCCCAGCAACCCTCCCCGGCTGCCACGGCCACGGCCACAGCCGCGAGCGCGAGCGCGCCCTCGTCGAACGGCCACGCCCACGGACCGGACATCGATTCCCTGGTCCAGACCATCACCGACCAGGTCATGCACGCCCTGAACGGCGCGGCCAGGTGAAGCGACACTACAACTGAAACGTGCAGGTGAAGTGACGCCCAGGGAGATCGAACATGAGAGTGAGCATCATCGGTGGCGGCGGGCTGGTCGGATCGTGCGCCGCGTTCGCCCTTCAGTGCGGCGGGATTGTCAGCGGGATCGACCTGATCGACGTCAACCCCGACCTGTGCAAGGGCCAGGCGCTCGACTTGCTGCACGGTGCGTCGCTCGTCGCCGACCAGCGCATCGGCGCCACCGGCTACGAGGCCATCCCCGAGAGCGACCTGGTCATGATCACCGCCGGCCTGAGGCGTAAGCCCGATGAGAGCCGGCTTGATCTGATCAATCGCAACGTCGAGCTGTTCCTGAACATCCTCGGCCAGGTAAAGGGCGCAGGGCCCAAGAGCGCGGCGATCGTCCTGGTCGTGTCCAACCCGGTGGACGTCTTGACCTACCTCGCCACGACCCAGCTCGGCCTGCCGCCGCACCAGGTTATCGGCCTGGGAACCGCGCTCGACACGGCGCGGTTTCGCAGCCTGATTGCCGAGGCACTAAGGCTCCCACCCACCCAGGTCACCGCCCTGATCCTGGGCGAGCACGGCGATAGCATGGTTCCGATCTGGTCGGCCGCGCAGGCGGCCGGGCTACCCCTGGAGAAGTATCCCGGCTGGACCAGCGCCGGGGCCGAGGCCCTCTTCACTCGCACCAAGGGCAGCGGCGCCGAGGTGATCAAGCTCAAGGGCGGCGCGGGGTTCGCCGTGGGTCTGTCGATCCGCGAGGTGGTTCACTCGGTGGCACTCGACACGAAGCGAATCCTCCCCGTGTCGGCCCTGGTGCAGGGCCAATATGGGATCCGCGACGTCTGCATCTCGGTGCCGGCCGTCGTCGGCCGGAAAGGGGTCGAGGCCCAACTGGAAATCGACATCTGGCCCAAGGAAGTCTCGGCCTTGCAGCACTCGGCCCAGGTCCTCCGCGAAATGATCGACCAGGTTCAAAAAAGCAACAACAAGGCGGCCGGCAAGCCGGCCGCGGCGTCAGGCCCGATCTCGGCTGGGAAAACCGCCGCCAGCCCCCGTCCCGTCCGCGTGACCATGGGAGCGGGAGCGAACGGTAACCCGGGTGCATCGGGGTCACGCGTCACCATCTCGGGTCTGGGCCAGGGCCAGGCACGTGGAGGTCGCTGAGATGATCAAGTCGCTCGACCGCAAGCTCGCCGCGATCCATGCCGATGCGAACTGCCGTGAATTCATCCTGGCCGACGCCAAGGACGCCGACATGGCGCTGGGGCTGGGCGCGCCGGGCAAGTCTCCCGAGATGCATGCCGGCGAGGTTCGGTTCAAGACGCTCGAGGAGTACCGCGAGCAGATGCGGCTGATCACTCGTCAAGGACTAGTCGACATTATGCTCATGTCGGCCAGCTCGAACCATGCGCTGACGTTTCGCGAGCGGCTCTTCGATGGTTCGGCGGTCACTCCCGCGGTTCGCGCCAACGATACCACCGACATCCACCTGGCACGGGGGGCCGGCTACGCCGCGCAACCCGCACGGCCGTTCCGCACTGCCAGCATCGACCACATCCAGTGCGGCCACCTCGACTGCGCTCCCGAGGAGCGCGCGCTGGGGGCCGACCTGGGTCTCTACAGCGTCACGTTCAACAACGATCTCGAACGCGACATGGAGACGCTCGAGCACTTTCATCGGTTTCGGGAAGAGGCCGAACGCAAGGGCTTTCGCTATTTCCTGGAGGTTTTCGATCCCAACATCCCATCCGCCATCGCCGGCGACATCTTGCCCCACTACATCAACGACACGATCACCCGGATGCTCGCCGGCGTGTCGCCTTCCGGCCGTCCGCTCTTCCTGAAGATCGTGTACCACGGCCCGAAGGCCATGGAAGAGCTGGTCCGGTTCGACCCTCACCTGATCGTCGGGATCCTGGGAGGATCCTCCGGTACCACTCGCGATGCCTTTCAACTTCTGTCCGACGCCCAGAAATACGGGGCCCGGGTGGCCCTCTTCGGCCGCAAGATCAATCATGCGGAAAACCAGCTTGTCTTCGTGCAATTCCTGCGCCTGATCGTCGAGGGTCAGATCGGCCCGGTGGACGCGGTCAAGGCCTATCATGCGGTCCTGGGCAAGCTCGGCATCACGCCTCACCGGTCGCTCGACATGGATCTGAAGATCACCGAGCAATCGATGAGCTACGTCAGCACGCCAGCGGTCGTCGTGCCCGTGCCAGCCAGGCCTGTCGTTGCGCCACCAGCCGCACCATCGATGGACGGCGGATTGATCGCGGCCCACGCGGCCGCGTCGTCAGGAAACGGAGCGCATCCGTGCGCCTGCCAGGGCACGACGGCACCGAGCTCGACATCCTGCGCCTGCAAGACCCCGAAGGTTACCGAGTCTCTGGCAACGACCAGAACCCAGGGCCTTCCAGCATCCTCGAACGACCGGCCCGACTTCACCACGATGAGCCCCGCTGATCGCCTGGCCTACCATCGCCGCCGGCTTGGACTGGGGCGCTGATTCGAAGGCTCCGTTGCCGTAGTCTGGAGTGCTCGATCGTGGACCGCGCTGGGTTCCTCACCGCTGCGGGTCACCCCCGAGATGATCCAGACGCCGCTTTTCCGGAGAATCGAGACCATGTTGTTTCTGCCGAGCCAGCGTTCCGTTCCGGCACGGCCGGCGCTCCTGTTGTTGATCTTCTCGCTGGCACCGGCCTGCTGGCCAGCCTCGCTCGCTGCCCAGGGCGTCGAATACCTGAAGGCCAATTACACCAAGTATGAGTTCCGGATTCCGATGCGCGACGGTGCCCGGCTATTCACGGCGGTTTATGTTCCCAAGGACCGTTCGCAGACCTACCCGATTCTGCTTTCACGGACTCCTTATGGCGTACAGCCGTACGGCGAGGACGCTTACAGGGCGAACATCGGCCCCTCGCCGCTTTTCGGTAGCGAAGGCTATATCGTGGCCTATCAGGATGTCCGGGGACGATGGATGTCCGAGGGGGAGTTCGTCAACATGCGGCCGCACAAGGACGTCAAGAGCGGCCCGGCGGACATCGACGAGAGCACGGACACCTTCGACACCATCGACTGGCTGATCAAGAACATTTCCAACCACAATGGCAAGGTGGGCATGTGGGGAATCTCTTACCCCGGCTTCTACACCGCGGCGGGAATGATCGACGCCCACCCGGCACTCAAGGCAGCCTCGCCCCAGGCTCCCATCGCCGACTGGTTTGCCGGCGACGACTGGCACCATAATGGCGCCTTGTTCTTGCCCCATGCCTTCGACTTCCTCGCATTCTTCGGGCATCCGCGTCCCGAGCCGACCAAGAAGGAACCGGCCGAGCGGTTCAACTACGGCACACCCGACGGTTACACCTTCTACCTCCAGTTGGGACCGCTGTCGAACGTCAACAAGAAGTACTTCAAGGACGATGTTCCGTTCTGGAACGAGATGATGCAGCACGCGAACTATGATGATTTCTGGATCGCACGAAATCTTCGACCGCACCTCAAGAACATTCGACCGGCCGTGCTGACGGTGGGCGGCTGGTTCGACGCCGAGAATATGTACGGGGCGCTCGAGACCTACAAGAACGTCGAGGCTTCCAGCCCCGGCACCACCAACGTCCTGGTGATGGGCCCTTGGCTCCATGGCGGGTGGGAACATGGAGACGGTTCCTCGCTTGGCCCGGTCCCGTTCTACACGAACACCGCCGCGCACTATCGTGAAAACATGGAGTTCCCGTTCTTCCAGTACTTTCTCAAGGGCATGGGCACGCCGAGCTTCCCGGAAGCCTGCGTCTTCGAGACCGGAACCAACCAGTGGCGCGAGTATGACACCTGGCCTCCCCGCAAGACCCGCTCGCGCTCTCTCTACCTGAACGACTCGGGTCGCATCAGCTTCGAGCTGCCTGAAGGTTCCGCCCCTTCGGCGTTCGACGAATACACGAGCGATCCCTCACGGCCCGTGGAGTTTGTCGATCAGATCACCCAGCGGATGAACGGCGACTACATGATCCAGGATCAGCGGTTCGCCTCGCGCCGACCCGACGTGCTGGTTTACCAAACCGCCGCGCTGGAAGGGGATCTGACGCTGGTGGGACCGATTCAGGTTCGTCTTTTCGTCTCGACGTCCGGAACCGATTCCGACTGGATCGTCAAGCTGATTGACGTTTACCCCGCCGACTTCCCGGGAACCGGCGTCGGGGGCGCAGCGGTTCCACTGGGTGGCTACCAGCAGCTTGTCCGTGGCGATGTGATGCGTGGCAGGTTTCGCAACAGTCTTGCCGCGCCCGAGCCGTTCGTGCCCAACCAGCCAACTCCGGTCAGCTTCCGTCTCCAGGACATCGCGCACACATTCCGGACCGGCCACACGATCATGATCCAGGTCCAGAGCACCTGGTTCCCCCTTGTCGATCGTAATCCTCAGACCTTCGTGGAGATCGGCACCGCCACGGAAGCCGACTTCCGGAAAGCGACCCAGCGGATCTACCGCACCAGGGAGATGCCATCGCACCTGGAAGTCATCGAATTACCGCGCTGACCCCGCGCGTCGTTTGCGTAGGCCCTGGTCTCTCCATTCCCCTTGACTGACCTCGTCACGGGATTCATAGTAAATACATCAAGCCGAAGTGGCGGAATTGGCAGACGCGCTAGGTTCAGGTCCTAGTGGGCTTAACGGCCCGTGCAGGTTCAACTCCTGTCTTCGGCACTCTTGAAGCGGTTACGAAGGCCCGGCCTGGGTTCTCGCATGCGGAAGACTGGACCGCTGGGAGGATTGGGTGGCAACGATCGAGCAAGTTCGCGATGCGATGCACAGTCAGCCGTTCCAGCCATTTACCGTAAAACTGGTCGATGGCCAATCTTACACGGTCAGGCACCCGGACTTCATCTCCGTTCCGACACTGCCGCGCGGGCGAAACCTCGTGATCCACGATAACGAGGGCATGCACCTGATCGACCTGAACCTCGTCGTCGAGGTGCAGGTCCCCGATGCTGCAGCATCGTCTCCTCAGAGGGACAGTTAGCCCACTCGAAGTGGCGGAATTGGGAGACGCGCTAGGTTCAGGTCTTAGTGGGCTTAACGGCCCGTGCAGGTTCTCATGTCGACGATTGCACCGGCTCAACCCACGGTCTTAGCGCCACCTCCCCTCGCGTCGCCGGCCGTGTACCGCATATCCGTCGACGAATACGAGCGGATGGCGGGGATCCTCAATGATGACCGGGTCGAACTCATCGACGGCTACCTGGTGCGAAAGACGGGCAAGAATCCGCCGCATAGCTGGTCGACCCGCGAGCTCCTCGACCGCCTGGCCCACATGCTGCCCCCGGGCTGGATGTGGCGGCAGGACCAGCCGGTGCGGATCCCCAACTACGACGAACCGGAGCCGGACATCGCGATTGTCCGGGGGACCAACGACGACTACAAACACCGGACCCCGGAACCGTCGGACGTGGCGCTACTCGTCGAGGTCTCCGAGAGCACCTACGATCGCGACCGGGGCGAGAAATGGACCACCTACGCCAAAGGCGGGTTCCCGGTCTATTGGATCATCAACCTTGCCAAGGGGCGGGTCGAGGTCTATACCGACCCGAGTCCAGCCGGTTACCAGTCGCGCGAGGACTTCCAGCCCGGCCAGCAGGTCCCGGTCACAATCGGCGGCCAGCCGCTCCGCCCGATCCCCGTCGCCGACATCCTGCCCTGACGGCCGCCGGCACGGCCCCCGATCGCGTCGCCATCCACACAGCAACGGGATTCTCCACCCCTGTGCTCTACCTACGGTCATTCGGTGCTGGAGTAACTCGACTTCGAGGTCCGGATCGCAAAGGGATGAGAAGCCTACAAGAGCTTCTCACGGTCATTATAGTTCAGGTTTAAGGCATTATCGAGAATTCAGGAATCTCCGTATACCCACTTCTTTTACGACCACCCGACCAGCGATCACTGCCTGGGCAGTCGCCCCAGAGAAACCCACTGGGAAAGCGGCCCGAGACTCGGAACAACCTCATTGCTCGCCCGTGTGATTCCTACCGCCAGGCGAGTATTCCGTGTCCCCGGCAAGCGGATGATCAGGTTGGTGACGTCCGGCTGCTGTCCCTGGGGCAGCGGGGGGTTGGCGATGATCGTCTCGAAGTGCGCTCCATGAGGTGCGACGAGGTGCGACGATCTGAAGCTCGATCTTGGACGAGTCCGAAGACAGCAATGCACGTCCCCCATGAATCTCGATCTGGGCGCGGGTATGGAAGTTCCAGATCGGCTCCACAGAGCGCTTGGCCTCGATCTCGTCCTGGAATTGAGGATCACGCTGCGAAAGCCTCAAGACCAGGTAAGTTACCTTGTTGTACTCGATGATTGCGGGCGGCGCAGATAAGCCTTCAGGGCTTCGAAGTCCACGGGCTTGACGAAATGGTGCTCGAAGCCCGCCTCGCGGGAACGGATGCGGTCGGCTTCTTGGCCGTATCCCGAGACGGCGATCAGACGCAGGCCGTGGAGTTCCGGTAGCTCGCGAAACGCGCGGACGACTTCATAACCGCTCATCCCGGGCAGGCCGATGTCGAGCAAGACGACCTCCGGCCGGAACGAGCGCGCGAGCGAGATTCCGGCCTTGCCGTCGTGGGCGATCTTCACCTCAAAGCCGCAGGTGGAGAGCAGCTTGCCGATTCCGGTTGCGGCGTCCGGGTTGTCCTCGACGACGAGAATCCGGGTCAGTTGCTTGGCGACCGCGCTCGGCAGCGGTTCGTGATCGTTCCGCGCCGGCTCGGCGACTTCCCGCGAGAGCGGCAGCCACAACGTGAACTCACTGCCCAGCCCGGATCCCGCGCTCGTGGCCAGCACGCTGCCGCCGTGCATCTCCGCAAGCGACTTGACCAGGGTCAGGCCGATTCCCAGCCCCCCCTTCGAGCGATCAAGCGATTGATCCACCTGAGCAAAAGGTTCGAAGATTCGCCCCAGCATTTCCGGCGGTATGCCGATCCCGTTGTCGCGGACCCGGACGACTGCCCTGTCGCCATCGCGCCGGGCAATGACATCAATGAAGCCCCCGTCGTCGGTGTACTTGGCGGCATTGGCGAGCAGGTTGACGAAGATCTGTTCAAGGCGCGTCGGATCTCCGAAGACGGGCAGCGCGTCGCTCGAAAGGTCGAGGCTCAAAACATGCCGCTTCTCACTGATCGCCGGCTGCACGGCTTCGACGGCATGGGAAAGGACCGAGGAGAGACTGATGAGCTCCTTGTGGAGCTGGATCTTTCCCCGGGTGATCCGCGAGATCTCGAGCAGGTCGTCGATCAGGTGAACGAGGTTCGTGACTTGCCGGTCGATCATCTCGCGTGCCCAGTTGACATCCGGGTCGCTCAAGCCCTTGAGACTCAGATACTGGACCGCGTTGCGGATCGGCGCCAGGGGATTACGCAGCTCATGGGCCAGCATCGCCATGAACTCGTTCTTCCGCCTGTCCCTCTCGTGAAGCTGACTGAGCAGCCGCATCCGCTCGTAGGCCACCGTCACGTAGTTGGTGATCGTCTCCATGAACTCGAGCTCATCGTCGTTGAAGCGATCCCGGCTGCGGCTGCCGAACGAGAGCGTGCCAAGCACTTGCCCGTTGGCGATCAGTGGGTTGCAGGCGTAGGTTCGGATGCCAAACGCCTTGACGAGCTGCACCCTGGCGTCTTCAGTCTGCTGAATGAACGTGGCCATGAAGGGATGCCGAGACTGCGCGACGCCGCCGCAGATGGCCTGGCCAAAGTCCAGACGAGACAGCGATGGTAGAGCGTCGGCCGGCACGCCGGTACAGAACTGAAGGCAAAGCGCGTCGGCCTGTTCGTTGACCATGTATTGCAGGCAGGTATCAATTCTCAGGTGGTCCGAGATTTTCTCGAAGAGCCCCTGGATCATGGCATCGGAATTGTTGGTCGAGAACAGAATGCCCGCCGTTTCCCAGAGCAGCCGCAGGCGTTCGTTCTGCTTGCGCAGTGCCTTCTCGGCCTGGTTGCGCTCGCTGATGTCCACGGCCGAGGAAATGAGGAACTGGATCTGACCGGCTTCGTCATGGAGTGGGACAAGCATGAAGTCGATGGTCATCATGACACCGCCGGCCATGCGGACGTCCACGTCGTAACGTGAGGGCTCGCCGCGGTTGGCCCTGTCGATGGCCGCCCGAAGCTGATCTTGCACCTCGGGCGAATGGTTGAACCAGTAGGTGTCCCAGAGGACCTTGCCCAGAACATCCTCAGGGGAAAG
>JAFAHT010000241.1 GCA_019237095.1 Planctomycetaceae bacterium | reverse complement strand
ATGCCCACCAGCAGGGCCACTCCCGGCAGGCACGGTATGTAGTAATTCGGTTTGGCAACCGCCCAGGCGCTGAACATCGCCAGGTTACCGACCGCCCAGCACCAGGGGAACCAGACCGCGCCTGGCCTCCACGGCACCCTGACCCGGCGGTTCCGGACCAGGGGCAGCACCATCCCTGTCAGCGCCGCAACCGGCCAAGGCAAGACGAGAACGGGCAGCGCCAGACCCAGAACAGAGCGGTTCTGATGGGTGATCGGCAGCATCCCCGTCTTCTGGCCGGTCTCCATCATCCAGACTCCCAGCGCGTTGGAATCACGGAGCAGGACCGGGACCGGCCAGCTCAGCGCCAGACTGAGGAAGATCAGGAGTCCTGCGCCATCGGCCAATCGTCGCAGGCCCGTACCGAGACGACCGATGGCCGCCAGGTAAGGAACGACTGTCAATCCCACGAGAAGCAAGATGATGGGTCCCTTGCACAAGAACCCCAGGCCCAGCGCGAGATAGAAAACCAAGGCCCAGCTCCGTGGTCCGGGCGAGTCATCTTCCAGTTTTCTCGCCGCGCGGAGGCTAGTGCGCGCTGTTCCGTGCAGTCGGCACCAGGCCGCATGAAGGGCCAGCGTGGTGCACAGGCCAAGCGGCCCGTCGTTGCCTGCCTGCCGGAGCTCCGAGATGAACAACCACATGGTGCACAGGGTCATGGCGGCAGCAAGAGCCAGCCCTCGCCCGCCGATTCTTGCTCCCAGCACATAGACAAGGGCCACTGTCGCCAGGGCCGAGAATGCGCACGGCAGGCGGACCACCCACTCGTCGCGCCAGCCCGTGAGCGCCATGAGCATGGCGGTCGTCCACCGCGGCAGCGGTGGCTTCTCCAGCCGGGGGCGGCCCTGAATCTCGGCCACCAGCCAGTGCCCGTTCTCGACCGTATCAAGGGTCTCTGCCGAGGCCCGTTGCTCGCGCTTGCCCCAGAGCTCGAGCGACCCGAGGAATCCCAGGAAAATGAAGCCGGCCAGCAAGCCCACGACCAACTCGGGCCACCAGCGCCGCGAGACCGATCGGAGCGCAGACCTCTTATCCACCCTCATCCGGCTCCTCCTTGAACCCGCTCAGTTCCCACGCCACCGTCGTGGACCCGTGGAAAACTATCCCCAATGTCGAATCCGGGCAATCCGAGCTCCATCGGACCGACGATCCCGACACCGGTGATTCCGCGCCTCAGGCAACCACATCGACGAAAATCGGGTAGACTGATGGTTTCCCCTATCACAGCGGGGCAACACAATCAGGAGCTACGATGATGAAGGACTTCGGGGACATTGACGGTCAATTTGGGTTTTTCGCCGTGGTCACTCCGGATGGGAAGATTCCGACGGTCGATGACGATTCCAATCTCAACGACCCCGCCAAGTGGTACACCGGCCCCATCGGCACCCTGGCCCACCTCTCCGATTACGTACTCGTCTTCACCGACTGGGATGATGCCAACGTCGATTACCAGAAGCATCGGGAGGAATTGCCGCAAGGAACGAAGATCCGTGCTTTCAGCGTCGAGGTCGAGGAAATCGAGAACGCCTACGAAGGTGTCGAGATCAAGGCGACTTGATCGACGACTCGAGAGGCCCGTTTTCCGGACGATGATCGCTTGCGGATGCCGCGATCTCAGATTCCTTGGCTTGGTTCAAATCCGTCTTTTTTCAGGTGACGGTACGGACCGCCCCCGTGCCTCGGCGTGCGAGGTTCTCTCGGTCGTCCGGGCAGACGGCCGACTTTATTGACGCTGGAAGGGGTTCCTGGCCTGTCAGAAGCTCTGTGAGAGTTCTGCATTTTCGTACACTTCCGTCTGCCACCGCCAGTTCACGGGGCGTCGGGGAGCCAGGCACCGGCGCAAAGGTTGCCAAAGACCGAACTGGGCCCGATCTCGACGAGCGCCCCTCTATCTCATTATACCTCGAGCGGGAGTGAATGAGGCATTCCGATTCGCCGTCGCTGCCGCGCGCCGAGCCGGGCATCAACGGCCTGACAAGCTGGAACTGCATGTCGAGATTTGTCGAGATTTTCGAATTTCACGCAGCCCAACAAAAGGCCCCAAAAGCGTTGAGTGGCAGTTCACTTGGGAATATTCGTATTTCGTTTGTGACGACGTAAGGCAATGTTCTGCATTGGTTTGCGCTATCGGTTGGCGGCTTTGCCTCGACGTAACTGTTTTGGCACAACCGTTCCGAGGCCAAAAAAAACCCCACAAATATGTTGTCCACGAACAAATGGCTCAAAACCCCCGACATGGGCGGTCGTTACCACCCGACTTACCGGGACTTCCAGGCCGCCATCCCAGAGGTTCTCGACGGTCTGCCAAGGAAGTACTCCCAGCAACCGGTCTGGTGGATGACGCGAATCTTCCACCAATTCGAATCAGCCGTCCTGAGAGAAGACGAGCACGGAGTACGGCCCGATGGTGAGCGCGCCGTGGAACGGCATCTGGTCATATCGTCCCGACACGGCGTTGCAGTCGCCGCTGAGGGTCCCACAGAACAGGCCGCTGTACCCCTGCCAGTCGCTGTTGAAGCGCAACCGCCACTGCCCGCCGCGCGGCAGGCCGACGACGTAGTTGTGGTGGCCGCGGTGGCTGAAATTGGCGACCACGATGACGTCATCGCGCGCTCCCCCCCACTCCCAGCGGTGGTAGGCCAGGACTCGGCCACCCTCGTTGACGTGGTGGACGTTGACGTGCTGCCCGCACAGTCCTCGCGTGACGCCGGCGCG
>JAFAHT010000199.1 GCA_019237095.1 Planctomycetaceae bacterium | reverse complement strand
TAATCGGGGTGCCATCGAGGCCGGCGATTGCGAAATAGCCGGTCGATCGCTTGCCCTTGACGAATCCCACACCATTCGGCGTCGCGACGAGATCGAACTTCCGCAAGCCGAACAGCTTCCCGGTGGGAATTCGCTGCTCGCTTCGCTTGCCGCTCGTCTGCTGGTAGTCGCCCTTCGCGACGTGCCGCTTGCGGACGACCGTGGGGTTTGGCGGGACGACCGCGCCGTCCTCGCAGCAAATCGCTACTGCGTCGGCGGCGTGGCTCTTGGGCCAGCCGAGGCACTGCTCTCGCTGCCACTTGGTCTGGTAGCCGAACGTCGGCGAGAACGCCCATCCCGTCCCCGCGATAGCACCCTTGACGATGCCGACTTCGGTGGCGTGCCTTGTCCTCGACCGCTTCACCTTGAGATTGAACTTGCCGGCGTGCAGGTCGTCGTGGCATGTCGCGCAGAGCGTGACCAGGTTCGACGGCTCGTCGCTGCCGCCTTGCGCTCGGAACACCTTGTGGTGGACGTGGAGCTTGGGGCTGTGCTTGCCCTTGCGACCGCTCTGGCACTTGTAGCCGTCGCGGTGCAGGACGTACGCCTTGACGTTGTAAAAATCCTTCTGGGCGCCCTCCTGGTAGCCGGCGCCTTCGACGTCGGGATTTGTGATCTTGTGGATGTCGAAGGACGCCAGTTCGACCTTCCAGCGTCGCACGGGCAGAATCCGTTCGACGAAGTCGCGCTCGCGCAGATGGCTCTCGACCTTGGACCGGATTGAGGGTGCGAGCCGGCCATCGGCACGTAGGGACGCCCGGTTGCTCCACCGTGGCTGGCGATAGCGGGTCTTGCGGCCGCGCCTGGTGCGGCGATACGTCGCTCGTTGCTTCATCTTGCTCGACACGTCGTCGCGCAGGGTTACTTCGGCCTGGTAAACGACCTTGCCGTTGGCAATCGCGGCGGAGCCGATCGTCTTGCTGCCGGTATCTATTCCCGCGACGACGTCCTGCGTGTAGCCGCTGGAGCCGAACAGTAGCTTGATCGTGAACGGGTCGCGTCGCACGACCTTGGCCTTGCCGTCTTTGAGCAGGTGCCTGGCCCTGGCCGGCGAGCAAGGCATCAAGGGCTTTCCGTGGTGATTCAAAACATAGACTAACATGAAGCCTACACTCCCTTTCGGGGTGATGCGTATCGCTGTGACTGTGACCGCCCAACGAATCCGACTTCCTCTCGACCAGATATCCGGGGGTTGTTGAAGCCCGCGCACTGTCCCTGCCTCGCAGGACTGTTTAGCTCGGGCTCGCAGAGCAGCGAACTGAGGCGACATTCGCAGGTGCCTATGTATTCCCCGGTATCGTCTGCCGGCCTTTCTTCCGGCGGTCTGGTAAGCCCAGGCTTTCTGAAAAGCCTCAGCACTTTAGTGCTGGAGGATGCTTACCGCGTCAGTCCACCTTGATCGCCTGCAGGCGGCGGCGTAGCGCCTCGGCCCGCGACCAGACCCGCTCCAGTTCTTCCGGCCCCGGCAGCCGATGGCCGTAGTAAACCTCCTCGAAGACGCCGAGCGTCGCCCGCAAACTGTCACCCAGAAGCGGCTCGTCCAGTCCGCTGGCATACTGGCGAGCCGTCCGGCCCGGCGTCAGGCGGATCAGGCCCGCGCGCTGCAGACTGAAGAGCTGGTCGAGGAAGAGCCAGATCACGGCCCCGGCAGAATCGCCGGCTGCCCGGCGGCGCAGCGCCTCGGCCCAGGGATCAATTCCCTCCATCGCGATCCCCGGGGCAAGCCCTGCGATCCGGGCCGCGTCGCCAATGCGTGCCACGTGGTCCTGGTGAGACGTCGCCTGGGGCGCATGAATCCGCCAGAGCCGCCAGAGCATGACCAGCAGAACGCAGCCGGAGGCAACGAACAAGAGCGTGGCAAGAACTCCGCGCAGGCTGCCCCGGTTCTCCCCCGAAGCCTCGCCTGTGCTCTTGCCAAACCAACGATCGAGCCAGTCGAAAAACGACTCGAGCCGTTTCTCCAGCCGGCTTGTCCACGACGAAGGGTCGGGAAGCAGCGGTTTGACCTGGTCCTTCTCGCCGTCGTACCAGGGATAAGCCTGCTTCTTCAGGACAGTCCGCACCGGGGATTCGGGACTCGGGTCGATCGCTTGATCGAGACCGGGCGCACTTCCCGAAGAGACGACGAGAACCAGACCGAGCGCACAGACCCAGACCCGGATCGGGTTCATGATCGTCCCTCCTCGATGTCCCGCCCGACGGCCTGGAGCCGGAGCCGCAGCTCCCATCCCTCGGAGCGGATCCGCTGGTCGATGTAGATCAGAAATCGCGCGACTCCGAAGAAGGCGATGGCGATCCAGACCCCGAGCTGAAATCGAAGGCCGCTGAAATCGGTCAGGAAGGGCCGATACCAGGTCAGCTCGCTCTTGATCAAGGCCGAGATCCCCGCGCCGGTTCCCACCCAGAAGCAAAGCGCGAATACCAGGCCGAAGCTGAGCTGGCCGACCCACTGCATGAAGAACTCACCGGTCCGGCCGCCGGAGAGCTGCAAGCAGCGGCGCAGCGCGCGCAATCCAGGGACCTTCTCGAGCAGGATCACCTCGTTCGCGAACCAGAACTGGCCGGGAATCAGGGGTATCAAAAGCAACGTCATGGTAAGGGCTCCCCGCAGCAGCACATGGACAAGAATCAGCGAGGGCAAGGCGCGGGTCATCCGCCAGAGGATCGGGCCAGCCCGGGGCGGCCGGTCGAACATCAGTCCGCCGAGCACCAGGGTCAGCGGGACCGTGGCCCAGGGCGCTTCCAGGAACAACAGAGCCGGCCAGATCGCCGGTGAAGTCTCGGGGCTGGAGAGGATCCCGTAGTTCAGCGCGGCGAACGGGGCGATCCCGGCGGCCGCGGCCAGCCCGAGCGTGCGGGGCCGCTGGCGGACGACCAGAAGCGCCAGATCGAGCAGGTCGAGGTAGGAGCGCTCGCGAATCTGAACCAGCGTCCGATCGTTCGCCATGAAGACGCCCGGGTCATCCAGGAGGAGCCGAGATGGTTGCAAGGCCGCATGGCGATCGTAGAGCAATTGCACGGCAGCGGCAAGCGGCAAGCGTTAAGCCCGGACGAACTGGTGCCGGGAAGCCTGCGAACCAGCCGCTTCTAATTCCAGGATGCAGAGCGTGGCCAGGACCTGAGCGGCAGTCAGGCTGGTGCGGGTGATCGGCTCGTCGACGCCGATGGGATGGTTATCGAGCTGGCCGAGCAAGGATCGCTCCTGGTCGCTGAAGCAAAGCTCGGCCGGGGTGCTCGACGCAATGGAACGACTGGTGCCCTGGTGGGTGCAGGTCTGGCGGGGTACAATCTGATTTCATTCGGTGGTCAAGAGCTGCCGCAAGACGGTATTGAAAAAGCTCGCCGAATAGCAAGCGGAAAGCAGGGGTGAGCGGTGTCCGCGATCACATCAACTGAACCGAGAACGATCCCGGCACATCCGGCATTCGCTCCCAACGACGGCGGTGATCAGCGTACCGTCTTCCGCGGAGTGGACTGGCACACTTACAACCAACTTTCCGAAGCGACCGGTGAGGGCCAGCACGTTCGCCTGATCTATGACGGCAAGGACCTGGAGATCATGGTCACCGGCTACGTTCACGAGTACCTCAAGGAGTTGCTCGG
>JAFAHT010000196.1 GCA_019237095.1 Planctomycetaceae bacterium | reverse complement strand
GGAGCGACCATGGGAAACTGGCCGTCGGGCCGCTGGCCGTCGGCCAAATCGACCAGCCACTTATTGAAGAATGCCTGGACGTCGCAGTTGAGCGTGGCCGTGCGGATGTAAACCTGGGCGTCGCCGGTCCACCCCAATCGCTCGTCGCGCTGGGGACAGTCGGTGGGGATGTCGATGAAGTTGGCTCGCTGGGTCCAGTAGCCGTTGTTATGGAGCTTGTTGAGCATCGTGTCGGAGCACTCGAACCGGCCCACGATGGGCGTGTCGCTGGAAAGGGCGATCCCGGTTACCGTGCCAACCGTGGGTGGTGACTTCAGCCCGGTGATCTCGACGTACTGGAAGCCGTGAAATGTGAATCGTGGCGACCAGGTCTCCTCGCCCTTGCCATCGCAGATGTACGTATCGATGCAGCCGGCGGAGCGAAGGTTGGTCGTATAGATGGTGCCATCCGGGCTGAGCCGTTCGGCGAACCGGAGGGTGACCCTCTGGCCGGGCTCGCCGTGAATCTTGAGCCGCGGTACGCCGGCGAAGTTCTGGCCCAGGTCGAGCACGTACACGCCGGGTTTCGTCTCTGTAATCGTTTTGGGCCTGAGCTCCGCAAAGGGACGAACGGGCGGTCCCGGATGCGCCTGAATCCGGGGTTTGACCTCGGTGCCGGTGATGACCGGCGTCCACCGGGAATCGTCGAACCCAGGTTCGTCCCAGCCAGGAATGGCCGCTCGCGCGTCATTGGTTTCGCCCATGAGGAAATCAGCCTCGACGATCGGGCCGGTCGCCGCCTTCCAGTTTGTCCCGGTCGCCACGATTTCGGTGCTGCCGTCGGCATACTCGAGGTGAAGTTGACTCTTGAAGCGCGTGTGCTTGCCGTAATGGTCGCGCTGCTTGCCGAAGCCGACATAGCCGCTGTACCAGCCATCCGCCAATATCGCGCCCAGGGCGTTGTCCCCAGGATGAATCCGATTGGTCACATCATAGGCGCGGTAGTAGACCCGTCTGGTGTAGTCGGTCCAGCCGGGGTTGAAATAATCGTCGCTGACGCGCTGGCCGTTGAGGTGAAGGTCATGAATTCCCAGCGCGGTGGAGTAGACCGCGGCCCGCTTGACGGGCTTCCTCACCGGAAAGGTAACTCGAAGGTAAGAAGGCGGAGGAAGAACCAGCTTGGCGGATTCCGGTTTTGCAGCTCCGGAGGCAGGACCGGATGCGGTTGTTGCACGGGGCTTGTCATAACCGATCCACTCTCCCTTCCAGTCGGAGGGCTCGAGCAGTCCCATGGACCAGACCGCCAGAGAACTCCAGGTCGAGGGCTTGCCATCCTTGTCCCAAACCTTGACCTTCCAGTAGCAAGGCTGATTGGACAAGAGCGGTTTTCCGCCGTAGACGATGGCCGTGGTGTCGTCGCTCTTCACCTGGCCGCTGTCCCAGAGGTCTCCCTTGTCGAGCTTCAGAATGGCCTCGCTGCCGGCCACCAGAACCTGGTACCCGGTCTGTCGCTGGCCGCGCTCGGCCGATGTGACGATCCAGCTTAACCGAGGCCGCGAGACGTCGATGCCGAGGGGATTGGCCCGGTACTCGCACCGCAACTCGGCGGGACTGAGCCCCAACCCGGCTTCCCGCAACGGCTCGGCGAGAAGCGACGGCATGGCCGCAGCCGCGACGATCAGGCAGATCAGTAAGAAGCTGGTCCAAAATAAGTTTTCCATGAATCAAGACCGCTTCGCCAACACCTCGGCCTCGTAGCGTTTGACTGCGTCGATCCAGGCAGGGCCGACGGGTACTTTGCTGGACTGGCAGTAATGATCCCAGATCGCGCCGAAGGGTAGCGTCTTGAGCTCTTCCAGAAGCGCCAGCCGCGCCGTGTAGTTCCCCTCGGCCTCGAGTTGACGCAGAGTCGGCGTCGGCTCCAGAAGCGCGATCAACAGGGCCTTGATCATGCAACGAGCGCCGATGACCCAGGCGGCCACGCGGTTGATGCTGGCGTCGAAGAAATCAAGGCCGATGTGGACGCGGCCGAGGAAATCGCCCCGCACCAGCTCTTGCGCGATGGCTTCGAGCTCGTCGCTGAGGATGACCACATGGTCGCTGTCCCAGCGCACACCCCGGCTGACGTGCAGGAGGATCTCGTCGAGCACGCTCAGAACGGCGGAGATCTTGTCGGAGAGTACCTCGGTGGGATGATAGTGGCCCGCGTCGAGGCAAAGCAGCGTCTTCCGCGAGACTGCGTAGCTGTAATAAAACTCGTGCGAGCCGACGACGTAGCTCTCGGAACCGAGGCCGAAGAGCTTGCCCTCGACGGCGTCGAGATTGAACTTATGGTCGATGGGCTCGGCAAAGATCGCATCGAGCGACTCGGCGAGCCGCTGCCGCGGGCTCTTGCGGTCGATGGGCGAGTCTTTCATGCCGTCGGGAATCCACACGTTGGTCACGCAAGCCGTGCCGAGCGCCTTGCCGAAAGCGGCCCCTATCTTCCGGCAGACGATGCCGTGGTCGATCCAGAACCTGCGGATGGCCGGATCCGGGTGGGCCAACGTCAGGCCGTCAGCCGCTCTGGGGTGGGCGAAGTAGGTGGGGTTGAAGTCCAATCCCATGCCCTTCGCCTTGGCCCAGTCGATCCATCGCTGGAAGTGCGCCGGCTCGAGGGCGTCGCGCTCAACCTTCTTTCCTCCGGTCTCGGCATAGCTGGCATGAAGGTTGAACCGGTGAGTGCCGGGAATCAGAGCCAGAGCCTTGTCCACGTCGGCTCGGAGCTCGTCGGGCGTACGGGCCCTGCCCGGATAGTTGCCGGTAACCGCCAGGCCCCCGCCCAGCTCGGAGCCGGTGTTCTCGAAGCCGCCGATATCATCACCCTGCCAGCAGTGCAGTGAGATCGGAATGCTGCCCAGATGCTGCAGGGCCCGATCGACATCCACGCCGAATGCCGCATAGCGTTCCCTCGCCAAGGCAAACGACTGTTCCACGTTCTTGAAGGGAGAGGTCATGACGGAGCCCTCAGGAGAACGCAGTCCGCGGGTTTTACCATGCACAGATTTTCCCACGGCCGCGAGGCGCGATCCAGTAGCCTCTGCCCCGCTTTTCCGCGCCGTGGGGGTTCATCGGACCGAAGGACGCTCAGGCGCGTCCATTGCTTCAGGGGTGGACAGGTTCTCAATCAAGCGGGCGAGAAAGCCGATCAGGTCCGCATAGGTCTTGATTCCGATCCGCTCGTCCACCCCGTGGATCCGCTTCAGATCGTCCGCCGTGACGCGCAGGGGTAAAAAGCGGTAGATGTCCGAGGCAATCGGGGCGTAGTGGCGCGAGTCCGTCGTGACCATCGCGAGTCCGGGGGCGACGACGGTACCCCGGTAGACCTCGGCGATCGTCCGCTGGAGTGTCCGGAACCCGTCGGAGTCGGTCGACGAGATCCGCGACGGTTCGGAGAGGCTGCTCTCCATCGAGCACGTGACTGTCTTCTCGTCGAAACCGAGCCTTTTCACCTCGTTCTGGATCCGCCGCAGTGCCGACTCGGAGGTGTCCTCAGGCAGGAGTCGCACGTTCACGACGGTCTCGGCCTGTTTCGGAAGCACGTTCGCCATCTCACCGCCGCGGACGACCGTGGCCGCCATGGTGGTTCGGATCAGAGCGTTCAGCGAAGGCTTGGCGGCGAACTGCCGGGCGATGAGTCCAACGGTCAGCCAGCGATTCGCCAGCGCGACTCGACGCGGCCAGGGCATCTCCGGTCCGAGATAATCGAGCATCGCGGCCGTCGCCCCGTCGATCCGTGCTGGGAACGGGTTCGACTCCAGCCGTGCCACCACGGTCGCGACCATCCCGACGGCCGTGTGCGGCGGTGGCATCGACGAGTGCCCTCCCTCGGTTTGTGCCTTCAGCCGGATCGTGGCATGTCCCTTCTCGGCGATCCCGACAAACGCAACCGGTCCGCTGATTCCGTCGATGATTCCCTCGGTCAATCCGCCCCCCTCGTCGAGGACGAACCGGAACCGGACACCCCGACTGCGCAGGATCTCGGCAACTCGTCGGTTCCCCTCGTTGCCGCCGACCTCTTCATCGTGCCCGAGAGCGAAGTACACGTCGCCGGACGGGCGGAAGCCGTCGTCCAGGAGACGTTCGGTCGCTTCGAGCAGCCCGAGCGCGCCGCATTTCACGTCGAGTGCGCCACGACCCCAGATAAAACCCTCCGAGAGATCTCCCGAGAACGGGGGGTGTGTCCAATTCGTTTCCGTCCCGGACTCGACCGGGACGACGTCGATGTGAGACATCAGCAAGATCGGTACACGAGACGGGTCGGAGCCTTTCCATCGGTAGAGGAGGCTGTGGCCACCGTGGACCTCGCAGTCGAGGCGAGCGTGAACCCGGGGGAATGACGTCCTCAGGAACTCATGGAACTGCTCAAAGGGCGCTGCGTCACCGGCTCTGTCGGTCCCGGTCGCGACCGTGCGGAACCGGAGCGCTCGGGCCAGCCGTTCCTCGAAGCCCCGGAGCGGCTTGACGGCGTCAACCTGGTTGACCTGAACCTGTTTCGTGGAGAAGACGATCACGTTCCAGATGACAGTGCCGATAAAGGCGGTAAACACGGCCGCGATCAGCCATCCGAGCACCTTGACGCGTCCCCTCAAACGATACGGCCTGTGACCACCCTGCGGGTCGTCCGTGGCTGGTTGGGCCGAGCTGTCATGGCAATTGGCAGCCGACCCGTCGGTGGTTTCGGGTCTCAAGGCGCGTCGCACCATGGCAGCTCGCGGTCGCTTGATTAACTTCTTCAGCTCGACCGGGCCGATTCCACGATCGACCGCGCCCAGTCCACAACCCCCTTGTTCAGTGGCGGGACCGGCGGTTTCGCGTAATTCAACCGCAAGTCAAACCGGGCTCGGTCATACAGGGCATGAAACACCGCCCCCAGATCCAGATCCGGCTCGCCGTCTTCGGGCAGGAGGGGAATGGGGATCACGGGGATCGGCTGGCGCACGTTGAAAGTGGCTAGCTTCGCCTTGGGGCGAGTCGCTCCCCGGCTGATCAGGATCTGATAATCCGATCGAACCGGCTTGCGTCGAAGCGGCATCGGCTGGCCGGCGCGCAGCAAGTCGATCTCGACAAGGTTGGTCCGCGACCCAAAGATCCTCGTCCTTTTCTTGATGTACTCCTCGCGCCCTTGCGGGTGGATCTTGTTGAAAGGAGAGAGGATCTCGAGGACCGTGACCAGTGTCCCTGTTTCGACATCGTGAATCTCCAGAAACCACTCTTGGAGCTTGTCGTTGATCGGCACCTCGACGTCGAGAATCCCTACGGCAGTGGATTCCTCCGCCTCGTCCGGTTCGTAGGCGACATCGGCCGACGCGGGCCGGCCGACGACGATGTCGGGGCGACCCACGAATACGAGTTCGCCGGGCTCCAGCGCATAGACACGTTGCTCGAGGCCGGCGTAGTACTTGGGCGCGATGCGAGGGGCCAGTTCGTCGCGGATCGCCGAGATTAAACTGTTATGCACGTCCGGCCATATTGCCGGGTGCTCCAGCCAGGGGTCCATGCCGGGGAAGGGTGGTCGCATTGGCTCGGTGAATCTCCAAGCTTGCGGACTGATCCGCGAGCATCCTATCGATAGGCCCATGGTTTCGCTCACTGACTGTCATTCTTGCGAGTTTGGGCTCGGGTGGTCAACCTGGAGACTCAGAAACGAGGTAGAGAAGCGTTCACGCCGCTCAACACGGGCGAGCGCGCGTGGAAGCACGATTCGGATCGCTGCGAATCGTCAGGCTCTTGCCTCGCCAGGTCCCCTGAGCCCTCCATCGGCTTCCGCTCATCGCGAGGGTCGGCCAACGTAGCGTGCAATCGCAACGGGGCCGCGTCTCTCTCAGTGTTCGAGCTCGACGTCATCGATCGGTACGTCCCAGTGGGCCTGAAGGATCTCGAACCGGCGTTCTTCCTCGGCGCGGAACGTCTCTTGGTCAGGAAAAAGCTCCTTCTTGATCGCCTCTTCCTCGCTGTGCGGCGCGAACGCCGCCTCCACGTTCTTGAAGACGATCGTCACCCGGTAATCCCACCGGCCGTCCTCCGTTGCGTGATAGCGCGGTTTGACGGCGGACACGCGAAGCATGCGGCCGCTATCGACTTGCTTCTTGAGTACCGGGTAGTGGTTCTTCTTGAACAACCGGATGAACTCGTCGGCATGGCCCCATTTGGCCTTGTAGTAATACTCGACGACAAAGGGCCGCTCGGTGTGCTTCTCTTCGGCCTGACCTTCGGCCGCTGGCAGCGGATTGGCGTGGATCATTGGTTGCACCTCGTGGACCAGTGTAAAACCGATTCCAAGTAAGACGACCGTGCACAACACGCGTTCCGGTGGGAGCGTGCTGAACTTTCCAAGTGTTATTTTCATGTGATTTTCCGGTATAACTTGGGCTGGTCGAGATGTTTTTGGGCAGCACCGAAGCAGATGTGAATTCGGGGGGATCTTTTATCTTCGCACTCAACGGGATGATGAAGATAAGCAACCGGACAGGCGATCGGATGGACCATCTCATCGGCGTGATCGTCCAGACTCTTCGCGATCCGGAACGCAATCCGGTTGGGCCGGCGTCCTATAGGCATGAGGGGAACGATCCTTCCGTCGATCAGTTCAGCCTTCCCGTTGACGCGATAGAGATCCTCAATCATCGCAGTGGTCTCGGTTCGAACGCCTACCATCTGCGGAACCCCCAGGTCGCTTGTCGTGACCGTCCAATCGGTCAAATGCCGTTCCAACTCTGTACAAAACCGTACCACCAGATGAGAGACGTAACAAGGCCGGCTCCGGCGAGGAGTGGGAAGGACAAGGGACGGGGAGGCCGATCATTCCCTCAAATCGCGCAGATGATTGAGCGCATTTGCGGGCCTTCCGTTCGGCGTCATCGAGTCGCTGCCGTCGGGTGGGCGGGTGCGGCTGGTGTTTTTAACTCGCCGGACAGGTCCCTGGTTCGCTTGCTCTGAAGCAGCCGGCCGCTGGTTGTCGCTCCGAGATCTTTGGGGCCGCGAATCCTTTCCAGGTGCCGGCCTCGGTCCGCTTCCGATACCGCGCCGCGTCTTCGGGGCCGGACGCATCAAGCCAGGGGCCCAGTCCGAACCACTTGAGTTGTGGAAGCTGTCCTGCTTTCTTATCCGTGTTCCATCCGTGTTTCGTCCGTGGCTGAGAAATCTTCTTCTTTGTTCCCTTGCGAAGGCCCTTGGTTTTCCGCTCGAACTTCCCGTTGGGGCCGATGCTCCACTGGCGGAACGATGATGCGGCGGTTCCTGGCGAGAGACAAGAGGAGCGCCTGGGCAACTGGCAGGCGACGAATTCCCACAGAATTCTTCTAGCGGAAGGGGCTATGTCGGAACCAAGTTTCGCATCGTCGTGGCGTACCAGTCCTCCAAGACGGCCAATCCCCCGGGGCCTCTCAAGAAGAGGCCGGGGGAAGACTGAACCTCAGGCCGACCGCGATGGGCGATCGGCCATGAGTTCGATCGATCAGGACCTCGTGTTGCGCCGGCGGTTCTTCCAGCGCCAGCCTCCGGCCAGCACTCCCAGGGCGATCAACCCCACGACGGCCGAGCTCGGCTCGGGGACGGAGGAGATCGCCCCGAACAGGCCGTTCGTATTGTTATCCAGCCCTGCGGTGAAAAAGAGCGTGTCCGTCGAACCCGCGCTGCCACCGTTACCGAAGCTCAGGGCCCAAAGCTCGGTCTCGGAAAAAGGCTGACCCGTGTTGAGCATCAACGTGCCTACAAAGTCTCCGGTCGTCAGATTATACGCATTGATCTCCGTGAGCCCGGCGGAGTTTGCGTTGTTGTTCCCGACGAGCAGGTCGCCGCCAAACTGGCCCCAACCCTGGGGCGCGATGGCGAGCCCCCAGGGAGCGTTCAGATGGGCACCTGCCGTGTCGTTGATCAGTGTCTTGATGAAGGTGCCGTTCGTGCTGAATTCATCCACGATGCCGCCCGAAGTCGACTGGTTCGCGTACGTGACGAAGAGGGTCTGTGTCCCGTTGACGCTGAGGTTCTGGACGTTGAACGTGGCATAGCCGCTTGGGAACTTCGCAAAATTCGGGTCCGAGAGAGTTCCCGTCATTTGCCACTTGTTATTGATGACGTCGATGTTGCCGCTGTTCTGGTCGGCGGCATATAGCTGGGCGGCACCGGTCGAGGTGTTCCCAATCGCCAGTCCGGTGAAAGAGGCACCCGCGACGGTCGTTTCGATCGTCGACTTCGCACCCCCGTTCCACCCCGAAATCGAGCCGTCGAGATTGGCGAAAATGAAGGCAGCCTTGGAAGTGCCGACAAGGAAGTCCGTGGAGCCCGTAGTGATCCCTGGTGCGCCGGTGTTCACCTGGCCCGTCGGGCCATTGGTCATGTTGGGATTCGGGGGAGCATTACCCTGGTTTGTGATTCCCACGGTCAGCAGCGGACCGGAACTGCTCGGGGGCTGCGTAGTACTCACACGGTAGACGGTCGCAGCCCCCGACCCATTGACGTTGGCAGCCTGGTCGGAGATCCAGAATGGGCTGGTCGTTGAGAAGGACAGCCCCCAGGCAGCCTGCAAATTCGGGTCGGTCTGCTGCGCCGTCATAATACTCTGGTTGTTCGAGACGAGATTTGTCTGGACATAAACCCCCCCAGCCCTGGCCGTGCCAACTGCAAGAAACAAGGAGAGGGTGATCGAGACTAGCCGGCAAACGAAAGTGCGCATGCGCGTGGTCCTCCTCAAAAGCATGGCGTGGTCAATCGCACGACGCGATTCTGCTCGGTCCGGAAATGCGTCACGGAGTCTCTCTGCCACACTCAGTCCAAGAGGGTATGCGTCGACTCCCTGCGGGCAGACTGGGACGGTCATCCTCCGGCTTCCGTCCCGCCACGCGACGCACCAGACTTCTTTGTTGTGCCTTGTTCAAGGCGGTTGGTTACAACTTTTCCAACAAAAAACCCCAGGACCGACGAAGAGTGACCGGGGGCCAAGGTGACTGGCTGACAGGGTAGGAATCTTTCTGAAGAGTTGCGGATCTGGCTCGGCGGGTCGCTTTCGGCGCAGGGAACCCCCCCTTTTCGGGGTCGGCCCCTCACGCTCTCAAGTTATCACTCTGTGAACATCTCTCAGGGATCGGTACGGACAAGTGCGACGCGGAAGCCGAGCCCGGAGCCACGCTGAGTCTCCGGGGGGACCCAGTGCCGCGGCCCGCCGGATCGGAGGTTCGAGCCAGAATCGTGCCAGCATCCACCCCGGAGAACTCTATCGGGCGCTGCGGATGGCCCTCGGGGATCAACGCCGCCCGCAAGTCTTGGTGCGAAGCCGTCCCGCAAGTTTTGGTGCGTAGCCGTCGCGGCACCACTCCCAGATGTTGCCGAGCATGTCGTGCACCCCCAAGCGTTGCCGCGGTAGCGGCCGACAGGTGTCGTTTCCCGTAAGAGTTGCCGGTCACGACTGAGACCTTCCAGCGCCCATCGACATTCCGGACAAGAACCGGTGCCCCGCGAAGGCGCTGGATCTCGTTCACGCGTTCACCGCGACCATGTATTGACTGATCCACCTGGCCAGGTACGCCGCATCCAATCTCGGTGCACCGCGTCTCTCTTGAAGAACGACCTGCCCCGGAAACGCCATACGCTGGCGCTTGAGCCCCACCCCGGTCTCGGCCAGCTCAACCAGGTTGGCCACGTCCGTCAAGTTGTACAGAATCAGCCTCTCGAGTGCGTTCCTGTCGCCTCGTCGGTAACGGTGCCAGAGCCGGACGGCTTCAAAGCCGTCCACACCCTGGATTGCCGGGTCGCGGTGCAGCCCCAACCGGCTTTCCACGACCTTGAGCCCGCCCTTGTACCCCAGCGAGGCCAGAACGAACCGCAGGTCGATGTGGGACTGATCGAGCCGGGCCCGGGGAAAGTGGGCACGCAGAAAGGGCACGTCGAACTGGCTGCCGTTGAAGCTGACCAGGAGCGGAAACTGTGCGATGTAGGCCGGGAACTGCTCGAGATTGATGCCTTTGACGAACAGAGCGAGCTCACCGTTGCCCAGAGCACCGATCACCGTGACATCGTCGTAATCGCCGGACAGACCCGTTGTTTCGATGTCGAGGAACAAGGCCCGGTCGGCGAACTCCGAGTACAACCGCCAGGCCTCCCTCGCCGGCATGTGCGGTTTGAAGAACCCAGCGTCTCCGCTGGCCAAGGCGTCGAGGGAATGACGAACCAATTCCACCGCGGACTGATGGTTCCGTCCCCGGAGCCGGCCGTCCTGGGCAGTCGTCAGAAACTGGTCCCAGTCGAGAATCCCTTGATCCCAGAGCGCCCGCTCCCGCCGCGGGCCCACGCCGGGTAGATGAACGAACGTGTTTCGAAGCATGGAAGTCACCGCTGAAGCGCATTCTAACCGACCCAGATCATCGGGGCATCCTACTCCCTGGGAGGTGGAGAGACCAGCTCAACCGGCCAGCCGATTGGCGCTCTTTGCTGTGCTTCCCGTGACCTTGCAGGCAGCACGGAAACCGCTCACGTTACGCGTCCCAGATACGTGCGTAACGGGGGGCGAATGGGGCCACCCACTTTCTGGCACCTAGGGAACGTGTGTCGCCCCTTTCGCCCTCGGGCTGACCCCGTGCCCCTGCTTACCTTGCCCGTCCGCGAAGTGGTTTAATTCGCTTACTGATCGCTGCGCAAAGAAGATCAAGTTCTCTGTATCTTCAGTCCTGCCTGGGCAAAGAAGGACCGGATCAAATGAGGCTTCTGCCGAAGGCGCCCGATAGCGAGGTGGAGCTCTTGCTGCAACTCTTCGAGGTCCAGGCACACCAGGTTGCGCATCTCCACATTCTTCAGGTGATGCCAACCTCCCTCATCCCAGGGGTTCAGATCGGGGGCGTATCCCGGCAGGGCCTCCAACCATACCCGACCGCGCGTGCCGGACACGAACTCCTTGACCTCCACCTGGCGATGGATCGGCGAACCGTCCCAGATCACCAACAGACGTTCCCCCGCCGCGCGGAGCAAGTGCAGGAGGAACTCGACGCAGTGCAGCCCATTCAACGACTCCTGCCGTACCAGAGTGTAGACCTGGCCCAGCGGCGTCATCGCACCCATGACGGAGAGGTGATCGCGCGTCTGCTTCTCACGGAGGACCGGCGTCAGTCCCTCGGAGCGTAAGTCCTGACCGTCCCCGGCAGGGGGTAGAACCCCGATTC